>JAOZUV010000062.1 GCA_029938505.1 Bacteroidales bacterium
ATCGGAACGTTTAGCAATTTCCCTTTCATTAATAGGAATATATTCGGTAAATAATCCGCTATAGGAACGTAAAAGTAATTTTATAAAAGCATCATAGATGGGAGTTTCCACCTGAAAACGATAGAGATTTTCACGATTCAAACGGACAAAGATTTTTGAAGGATTTTTTATCCCTTCATTTTGTTGTAAATAACCTTCCTTCTCCAGAAACTTTAACGAATTGTAAACTTCCAAATGAGAAAGCTTAAACTTCTCACAAAATTCGATTAGTTCGAAATCAAAACTCTGGTATTTCCCACTTCCAACCGCTAATTGCAAATGATTTGCCAGCACATTGTAAACATTTTTTATCTCCTTAATTTTAGGAAAACTTAAAACAAAGCGCTTCTTCAAATTTTGAATATCATTATTTTCGTACAAAATAAAGGCAAATGAGCTTTTCTCATCCCTGCCAGCTCTTCCAGCTTCTTGAAAATAGGATTCTATATTCTCAGGCAAATCCATATGCACAACAATACGAACATCAGCTTTGTCGATACCCATTCCGAAAGCATTCGTGGCAACAATGATTTGCACTTTAGAAGCCATCCAATCATCTTGTACTTTTGATCGAACAGAAGCATCTAAACCAGCATGATAAAAATTTGATTTTATATTATTCTTATTCAAATAATCTGAAATATCTTTTGTTTTTCGGCGATTACGCACATAAATAATGGCTGAACCTTTTGAATTATTTAAAATATACAGCAGTTTTTTGAGCTTATCTTCCTCATGTAAAACAACATACGTTAAATTTTTTCGCTCAAAACTTCGTTGTAAAAGATTTTTCGACCTAAATTTTAGTTTCTCCTGGATATCAGCAATTACTTTTCCAGTAGCTGTGGCTGTCAATGCTATGACCGGCACTTTAGGAATCAATGCTCTGATATCAGCAACTTTCAAATAAGAAGGTCGAAAATCATAGCCCCATTGAGAAATGCAATGAGCCTCATCAACAGCCAAAAGATTAACCTTCATTCGCTTCAAATTTTCCTTAAAAGTTTCACTAATCAAACGCTCTGGCGAAACATATAAGAACTTAGCATCACCAAAAACACAAGCATTATAAGCGGCTTCAATTTCACTCATCTGCATGCCTGAATAAATTGCAACAGCCCTCACTCCTTTACGTTTGAGGTTTTGTACTTGATCTTTCATCAAAGCTATTAAGGGTGTCACAACAATGCAAACCCCATCCATACTTAAAGCAGGCACTTGAAAACAAATAGACTTACCTCCTCCGGTAGGAAGAAGTGCGAGGGTATCTTTTCCATCCAAAACAGATTGAATAATTTCTTCCTGCATCGGACGAAAGGACGAATAACCCCAATATTTTATGAGTGTATTTCGAATCGGCACAACAATTTATATAACAGCTAAGTTATGAAATAATAAAATTTTAAGAAAACTTGATTAAGCGTGGAATTTATTTAACTGATTATGAATCGCATTAAATAATTTTAATATATTAAAAGGCTTTGACAAATAATCATCACAACCTACCTTTAAACATTTCTCACGATCACCAGCCATGGCATAGGCTGTTTGTGCAATAATTGGCATTTCGGGAAACTGTTGCTTAATTATTTCTGCTGCACGGTAACCATTCATTACGGGTAATTTAACATCCATCAAAACAAGATCAATTTTTTCTTTTTTTTGCAAAAAATCAATAGCTGATTGACCATCCTTAACCCAAAACAACACTGCCTTTGTACGTTTTAAAGCGGCATGAAGATATTGGTAACTAGAAGGCTCGTCTTCAACAATTAAAATTGAATAAGATGACAAATCTAGTATCTGAGATTCATCAAACTTACGAAATGATAAATTTGGATCACTCTTTTTGTTTTTAGACAAAAAGCCTCTTTTTGAATCAGTTAGCATATTTTTCTCAATAGTGCGGAGCAAATATACACATATATCTACAAATCAGAGCAATTAAATTACTTCAAGTGTAAATAAAGCCAGAAGTATTGAAACTTCGAATCTAGCTCTTTATTTTTCGCACAGAATCAATGATCGTTCCATCAACCCATTTAATAACTGCTACAATTTCATCTTCCAAATCTAGTTTCTGAGGCTTACCACAAATCTTTTCACCTTCTTCTTTTAATTCTTGAATGGTCTTAATTGGTAAATTTGAACCTTTCATTTTTTCTATCAAGTCTGTTCTTTTTGGATTGATAGCAATACCTCTTTCGGTTACAATAACATCGATTAAATCGCCAGGCCCACATAAGGTCGTCACTTCATCAACAATTACAGGAATACGATCGCGAAACAATGGGATTGGTAAAATTGTGCATTTCGAAAATAAGCAATTTTGCCATCCACCAATACCGTGCAATAGTTGTCCATCCGAATGAGTAACCACATTTGCATTGAAATTAACATCAACTTCAGTAGCGCCTAAAATTACCACATCTATCATCGAAGCAAAATTTCCTTTGCCATGATAATTATAACTAGTAAAAGGGCTAGTATTTATAGGTCCTGAATTTTCACGCATAGAGCGAACGCCTTCCAGATCAAAAGTTTGACCATCCAAAATATAATCAACCAATCCATCCTCTAGCATTTGAACGGGATATTTATTACTTCCAGCACGGATAAAACGAGCCTTAATTTCACGTTCTTTTAGCATCTCAGCAAAATAAATTCCAATAGAAAGTGCAGTACCCCCAGCACCGGCTTGATATGAGAAACCATCTTTTACAATACCTGCCTGATCACAAAAATTAGCAGTCATTTCGGCTATCATTAAACGATCGGGACTTTTCGTGATTTGGGTAGTTCCTGAAATAATTTTTTCAGGAATACCAACCTGATCAACAACCACCGTATAGTCCACATAATTGCCATGAATTTGCCATGGGATACATGGGAATGGAACCAAATTATCAGTAACAACAATAACCTTATCTGCATATTGAGAATCTGCTAAAGCAAAACCTAAGAGGCCACATGCGGCATCACCATCCACACCATTGGCATTACCAAAAGCATCGGAAGTAGGAGCTGCAATCACAGCAATATCAATTTGAACTTCGCCATCTTGAACTGCCGTATAACGTCCACCATGCGAACGAAGAACACCTAAACCCTGCATTTTCCCTTCAGAACAAAAACGTCCCAAAGCACCATTCATGCTACCTTCGATTCGGTTAATTGTTCCATCTTCCAAATATTTTATCAAACCAGCCTGACAAGGAAAAGAAGCCGATGGGTACCAGCGCAAATTTCTCACACCCAATTCAGCAGCAATTTCAAATATTTGGTTTGAAATTAAATCCCCATTACGAAAATGATGATGGGTTGAAATGGTCATTCCATCTTTTAATCCTGCTTTAATCAAGGCTTCTTTCAGCGAAGCAACAGTTTTATTTCCATCGGCTGGATAGTTCGCACAACTAGCAATATTTGGTGCGTGTTTTTTTCCTGTAGGAATATGTTTTCCAACGCCTTTAAAAGGGATATGTTCCTCACCATTAACGATGGTTGGAACCATTCGTCCAACAGCATTCTTAACTAATTTATCGTATTTTTTCATGACTAAATTTTCAAAATAAAACAATAAGCCTATTCTTCTTCTAACCAGTTTTCGGAAAGTTTACCGAGACTCAATGCCAAATCAATGGTTGTTTGAGCACGTTTAACAACTGGAGGGTCAATCATTTTTGATCCTAAAGAAACAACCCCTAAACCTTTGTTAGTAGCTTCAATAAAAGCACGAACAATTCGTTTAGCTTTTTCAATTTCTGCAGCATCAGGTGCAAAATTTTCTTGAATAACCCTAACCTGGCGAGGGTGGATACAACCCATTCCATCGAAACCTAAAGCTTTTGATCGCAATACATTTTGTTTTAATGCTTCCATATCCGACACATCGGAGAATACAGAATCGATGGGTTGAATGCGAGCAGCACGAGCGGCATTAACCACCATGCTACGGGCAAAGAATGATTCCGTTCCTTCGTTTGTACGACGGGTACCTAAATCAGCTGTATAATCTTCCAATCCAATAGCCACAGATACAATATTTTCAGCTGCACTTGCAACTTCATAAGCGTTTATTACACCCAATGCACTCTCAATAATCGGCATCAACCATATTGGATACTCAAGTCCCTTTTCTTTTTTAATAGCATCAATCCGCTCATTAACTTGATGAATTTGGTCAGCACTTTCCACTTTAGGAATCAAAATCAAGTTCACATGATGAGGAACTAAATAATCTAGATCATCCAGACCTTTTGGAACCTGATTGATTCGAACCATACGCTCAGCACCATAAAAATTAATTTGGCGCAAAGCATTGCGAACCAAGAAACGTGCATCATGTTTTTTATCATGAGCCACAGCATCTTCCAAGTCTAATATCACTCCATTTGGCTTATGAATGCCTGCATTTATCATCAAGCTAGGTGAGTTACCAGGCAGATAAAGTCGTGAAAAACGATGACGATCTTTAGCCGTCTCCATTATATTTTCTTCTAAAAATTCGGGCAAGAACTCTTTATCAGTTTCGATTATTTTTTTTATGGCCGCTTCCAGTCGGGCAGTTATTACCAATGGTAAAGCACCAAAATCTTCAATAACAACTTTAGCACTCTCAATTTCGAAATACTGAAGTACATCAGTACACAATTTTAAAATGCTATTGCCAAACATGGCTTTTACTTTACTTTCGACTCGGATTTCATGGCCTCCATTGTCTGTAATCTCAACACTTACCATACAATCAGAACGAATTCCTTTTCCTTTATTTCCTGAGGTTGCTAGTTTTTTCAATTCTCCCTCCGTTTTTATTTTATTTACAAGCTGATTTTTTTCAAAATTACTCGAAAAGAAATTCTCTCCCAACTGATTTCACAATTTGTAAATGTTCAAAATAAGGAATCCTTAAACCCATTTTCCCTTGGTTTTTAATACATTTGTAATGCTTAGATTTCAACTGAACAAATATTTGAAATATTCACCCTATGCCTAAGAAGAAAATTGCATTTATTATCAATCCGATTTCAGGAAAAGGAAAACACAAGAACATCCTTGAACTGATTGATCGTTATCTTGATGCTAAGAAATTCGATTTTCAGATATTAAAATCTGAATATGCCGGGCATATGGGTAGTTTGGCTATAGAATCTATTGCAAAAGGTTTTGAGATTATTATTGTGATTGGTGGTGATGGATCTATCAATGAAGTTTTTCCAAATCTGCTTCGTTCAGACATCATTTTTGGAATAATTCCAACTGGAAGTGGTAATGGTCTCGCACGCTTTTTAGACATTCCTTTGAAACCTAAAAAAGCAATTCAACTCATCAATCAATTGCCTGTCCAAAAAATCGACACCGCTGAAATAAATGGGCATCCTTTTATTAGTGTGGCAGGAGTTGGTTTTGATGCTCATGTTGCAGACATATTTAGTGGAAATAAAAAAAGAGGCTTTCGGTCATATATGAAAATTATTTTCAAGACCTATTTTTCTTATAAAGAAAAAAAATACGTCATCAACTCGAATGGAGATGAAATCAAGGAGGTTCAGGCTATGATGATTTGTTTTGCAAACTCAAATCAATTTGGAAATAATGTTATAATCTCTCCTAAAGCAAAAATGAATGATGGCTTGATAGATATTTGTGTTGTTAACAAACTTCCATTTTGGAAAATTCCATTCAGTATGTTTTTAGTATTTACATCTCGGGTTGAAAAATCAAATTATTATAGACGATACCAAGCCAAAAGTTTTCGATTGAAATCAGATAAAAAACAAGTGGTAAATATCGATGGTGAACCCATTCGAATGGATGCAGAAATTGAATTAAATATTATTCCTTCATCCATCAATATCATTTCTACAAAATCATAAAACATGAGCAAAAAGAAAAAAAATCCCAGAAATATCGTTTATTCCACCAACCCAGATTATAGGGCTCAATATGAAGTTGAGGAAAAAGTAAAAACCTTAGCTCCCCAACAACAATTATTAAAAGTTCACTTGGAGAAAAAACATAGAGGTGGAAAAACAGTCAATATTATCCGAGATTTTGTGGGTAGCGAAGAAGATTTAAAAGAACTTGGAAAAATGCTTAAATCAAAATGCGGAACTGGTGGTTCAGTAAAAGATGGAGAAATCATTATTCAAGGAGATTTCAGAGATAAAATTATGGGAATATTAGAAAAAGAAGGCTATAAAACAAAGAGAGTCGGCGGTTAAGAATATATTATTAATCATACAATCAATATCATGAAAAAAATCAATTTATTAGCAGTAATCATGCTTATGAGCATAAGCTCGATAAGCTTCGGACAAAATACTAAAGGCAATATCAGTAAGGAAGTACTGAAAGAGATTAAAAAATCAGTTGTGGATGATTCAGACACCCGTGCACTCATAAACGCTGTGTCTGGAAATGACATAAAAAAACTTGTAATCAGCCGTGAAAATTACGGACAGGTGAGTCATTATTTTTCGAATAAAGTAGAAATAAAAGGCATTACAAACCAAAAATCTTCGGGCAGATGTTGGTTATTTACAGGCTTAAACACTCTACGCCCAAAGGTTATTGAAAACTTCAAAATGAAGAAATTCGAATTTTCACAAACCTATTCTTTTTTTTGGGATCAGTTAGAAAAATCAAATTTGTTTTTGGAAGCAATTATTGCAACTGGAGGGAAAACAAAAGATGACAAAACTGTTGATTGGCTATTTAAAAATCCTATTGGTGATGGTGGACAATGGACAACTTTTGCCGACATTGTTGAAAAATATGGTTTGGTTCCAAAATCAGCCATGCCTGAAACTTACCATAGCGAAAACACAAGAATGATGTCTAGCTTGATTCGCAAAAAATTAAGAGAAGACGGAATGGAGTTACGTAAAATGATTGCCGAAAATGAAAAGATAAAGAAAATTAGTGCCAAAAAAATTGAAATGCTTGGAGATATTTATCGCATTCTAGTTTTAACACTGGGTACACCTCCTACCGAATTTACTTGGCAATACGAAAACAAAGAAGGTGAATTAAGTGAATTGAAATCCTATACTCCTGAACAATTTTATAAAGAATACGTTGGCATTAACTTGAGAGATTATGTAATGTTAATGAATGACCCTTCAAGGCCTTACGATAAATTATACGAAGTTGAATACGATAGAAGTATGTACGATGGATACAATTGGAAATATGTGAATTTAACTGCTGAAAAGATTAAAGCATTTGCTGAAAAATCAATTATTGCAAATGAAGCCATGTATTTTTCATGTGATGTTGGCAAACAATTAAATGGAGATTATGGCACCCTCGATATTAATAATTACGATTATAATGATTTATTGGGTGTAAAATTTGGCATGGATAAAAGTTGGAGAATTCAAACCTATGACAGCGGTTCATCACATGGAATGTCATTGGTTGGGTTCAACAAACTAAAAGATGGCACTATCGATAAATGGTTACTCGAAAATAGTTGGGGACCTAGTCGTGGAAACAAAGGATTTCTGACAATGACCGATGAATGGTTTTCGGAGTATATGTTCAGACTTGTTGTAAACAAAAAATATATTGATCCAAAAACACTTAAAATATTAGAACAAAAGGCGACTCTACTCCCACCTTGGGATCCTATGTTTGCTCCTGAACAATAAACGTATAGAAAAGGCTGGGAAAATACTTCTCAGCCTTTTTATTTTGATTTAATCATTCTTATATTTGTTGATTCTATAAGACCTATGAAATTAGATAAAACATATTGGGATAATACATACATAAACAATAAAACTGGCTGGGATGTGGGTTACGCTGCTACGCCCCTTAAAGAGTATTTTGATCAATTAAGTGATAAATCAATTCGGATATTAATACCTGGTGCTGGCAATGCTTACGAAGTTGAATATTTGCATCAAAAAGAATTTGAAAATGTGTACTTACTGGATTTTGCTCCTACTCCCATCCTAAATTTTTTAAAAAGAAATCCAAGTTTCCCGAAAGATCACATTATAGAAGAAGATTTCTTTAGGCATAAAAATAAATATGATTTAATTGTTGAGCACACTTTTCTGACATCTTTTCCTTCAAAATTACGCCCAGACTATGCTTCAAAAATGCATGAGCTTCTAAACAAAAACGGGAATTTAATTGGACTCCTTTTTAATCATCAATTTCCTCAAAATCATCCTCCATATGGTGGCACTCCCGATGAATACTTAAAAATGTTTACACCTCACTTCAATATCAATATTTTTGAAACGGCTTATAACTCTATCAAGCCTCGGAAAAACAGAGAATTATTCATCAAGCTCAGTAAGAAATAATTTGCTCAGAACCCTACGAAGGTTCATAATCCTCGCAGGGTTTGCAAAAATTTACCCCTTTTTAACTTTCTTTTCTAAATAATATTATTTATATTTGTTATAAATAGCATTCTTTTTACACTAATTATTAAACTCTTACATTATGACTAATAACCTAAATGAAATCATTGAAACTATTGGAACTATTGAAAAAAAGGAAAGCCTTATTACTGTTGATTCTTACGATTTAGTTCTAGAATCCTTACATCCTTTTCCAGGATATCATGGAACATCAGTTCCAGATAAAACGAATCCTAAGTCAATTTTTCTAGTCCTTAAAAACAATTATCCCGATGAGGATATTGTTCGTACAATTCTGAAAATTAAAGAGGAATTTCATGCTAATTTTGATGCATCACCAGGGACAATCTCTATCTTAAATAAGGTTGAACCCTGCATCAGACT
>JAOZUV010000063.1 GCA_029938505.1 Bacteroidales bacterium
GGCCCATGCCAAACGCTTTGGGCGACACTCTTAAACTGGGAGGTGTTTGATAGCGTTTATACTCATTGGTGTTTACCAATTTTAAAATCCTTTTTACTAAAGACTCTTCAAAGCCCAATTGAATTAAATCTTTTGGGCCTTTTCTTTTCTCAATATACTGATACAAAATCTCATCCAGGATGTCATAATCTGGCAATGAATCGGAATCCTTTTGATCAGGTCGCAGCTCTGCCGAAGGCGGCTTTGTAATTGTATTTACTGGGATGACTTCTTTTTCTCGGTTCATATATTTTGCCAGTTCAAAAACCTCTGTTTTATACACATCACCAATCACCGATAAACCTCCATTCATATCGCCATAGAGTGTACCATAACCCACGGCAGCTTCACTTTTATTTGAAGTATTTAGTAAAATATATCCGAATTTATTTGACAAAGCCATTAAGATAACTCCACGAATACGTGCTTGAATATTTTCTTCGGCAATATCAAAATGGGTGTTTTTAAATTGTGTTTTTAAATCTTTACGGATGCTTTCATACGAATCCTTGATAGGGACGATTTCATAAGGACTCCCTATATTTTCAGCCAAGGCTTTGGCATCATTGATTGAATGATCAGAGGAAAATTCAGAAGGCAATAAAATACATCTCACATTTTCACTACCCAAAGCTTCTGCCGCAATAACTGCTGTAACTGCTGAATCAATACCGCCAGACAAGCCCAAAATAGCTTTTGAAAATCCTAACTTCTGAAAATAATTACGAACACCCATTACCAACCCATCATGAATTAATGCAATTTTTGAGAGGATGAGCAGGTCATTATCTGACTTTTGAAGATTATCCAAATCAAACACCCGAAAATCTTCTTCAAAATATTTTAACTCATCTATAATCTCTCCATCGGCATTCATCGCTAAGGAGCCTCCGTCAAAAAGCAATTCAGTTTGTGCTCCCACATGATTTACATAAAACAACGGCAGTTCATACTTTTTCACATTCTCAAACAAGATATTTTTTCGAATATTAGCTTGGTCATAATCAAATGGTGAAGCCGCAATATTTATCATCACATCAGGATTGAGTTTATATAACTCATCCATCGGATTGATTTTATAAAGAGGATCATTCCCGATATTCCATAAGTCCTCACAAATAGTGATGGCTAACTTCTTGCCTCTAAACTCTACAATCTCAAATTTTCGGGAAGGCTCAAAATAACGATATTCATCAAAAATATCGTAATTCGGTAATAAGGCTTTATGATGTGTTGATTTTATTTTTTTATCGGCTATAAATACTGCTGAATTAAACAAATTTTTTCCGTCAAATTCTGGATTACGGGTTGGCACTCCAATAATAACACCAATATTTTCAGTCATTGGAAGAATGGATAAAACTGCATTCCAGCACTTATCTATATAATCATCAAATTCCAAAAAATCGCGTGGGGGGTAACCAGAAACAGCCAACTCAGCAAAAACAACTAAGTCGATATTTTGCGATTTGGCATTTTCTATAGCTCCTTTAATCTTTGATAAATTCTGATCAAAATTCCCTATATGATAATTCAGTTGAGCTAATGCAATTTTCAATGTATATCCTCCCAATTATTAAAACAATATTCCTATATAAAATTCTAAGTAGTTATTGATTGACTTATGATTGATGTCAGAATGATAATTATTTTGATTTTTTAAAACATCTGTAATCCCATTATTAAAATTAATACCCGCGAGTAATTTTGTGACTCCATCTACATTAAATTCAGCACCAATCCCAACAATCATTGAAACCCTCATCGACTTTAAATTATTTTTAAAATCTTTTTCGTCTTTATCTTCAAAGATCCCGCCCTCTAATACAAATTTATCTTTAACTTTTGCTGAAAGTAAAATGTTTGCTCCAAATCCAAATACGCCAAAGAATCTAACTCCTGATATTTCATTTATTTTCATTTTCAAGGTAAAAGGAAGCTCAATATATTTAAAATTATAGGTTCTTGATAATTCCCCTACCCCTCCATAAGCAACTAAATCGTCTTCATAATTCAAGGTTCCATTCTGAAAAAGTATGTTTAATCCCGTATTAATACTGTAATTCTCCATTAAATAAAATTCAGCCAATAATCCCCAGGAAAACCCAAATTTACTTCCATCAGTCTCGTAACCTTCCGAACTAGGGTTCATCCACCCAATATTAGGAGCCACTTTAAATCCAAATACAAATGGTTTTTCTTGTGCTTTTATGCTGGAATTAGTAAAAATAAAAACTAGAACACTGATTATAAATAATTTTTTCATGACAATTTTAATTAAGCAATTTTAAATAAAAGTAATTCATATTTCATCATAATCATTTCATTTCATGAAAAGAAATATCAAATAATTTATGTTGACAAAATAAAGACTAAGGTGATTATTTTCATACCTTTGTGTGCAAAATTTTTAATAATTCAATATATTAGAAATAACACATAAAAATAAGCTTTATTATAATATGAAAAAAAGCATTTTACTTCTCTCATTTATCATTTTAACAAGCGCTGCTTTTGCGCAATTTACTTTTGGGCCTAAAGTTGGCTATAATTCAGCCAAGTTAAGTTTAGACCGTAGCGATATCAATTCGGAACTTAAGAATAATTTTCAGTTTGGCATATTTTTAAGAATAGGAAGAACGATTTACGTTCAACCTGAGGTTAACTGGGTAAGCCAGGGAAGTATCTTCAAAACATCTGAAGGTGCTGGATTTACAGATGAGTTTGAACAAGAGGTAAAGCTAAATACCATTCAAGTACCATTTATGATTGGGGCAAAAGTCATCAACCTAAAAATGTTTAACCTTCGTGTTTTTGGTGGACCAACAGCTTCTTTTATCACTAAGGTTAAAATCGACAATAAATTAGCCACAGGTATTGAACCAATTTCAGAAGCTGATCTCGAAGATATTATTTGGAGTTTTCAGGTAGGCGCAGGATTCGATATTGTTAAACTTACCTTCGGTATCCGTTATAATTTTGGAATTAACAATGTGATGAAAACCGTTCAAATTGAGGAAAATCCTGTTGAATTTAGTTCCAAAACGAATGGCTTTAATGTCACCGTTGGCTTAAAATTATTCTAAGACAATAAAAATCATAATCATACGTATTTAAAATGTCAGGTTCTTAATCTGACATTTTTTTTATTTTTATAAGATGCTAAAAAAAACACTTTACTTATTAGGTTTCCTAATACTGGGAATTCTTTCTTGCAGCAATGATTCTTCTAGAAAGTTGAATTTTGATGTATCAGAAATTAACATTCCAAATTTCAAGATTGAACGTTATGAGCAAAATCTTTTTAGCATCGACACCCTTAATTTCTTAGATGGGTTAACTGGAATTCAGCATAAGTATAGCACATTTCTTGGTGTTGAAAATCTTAATACAGAAAACATCCAACCCCTTATTAACTATGTTACAAATCCAAAACTAATAGCATTAAATAATGAGGTGAAACGAAATTATGAAGACCTTTCCTTTTTAGAAAAAGAATTAAAAACAACTTTTCAATATTATCAACATTATTTCCCAAAATCAAAGCTACCACTTGTTTACACCTATATTTCAGGTTTACAGTTTGAAGCTCCCGTACAACTTTCTTCCGAAGCCATGGTCATTGGTTTAGACTTATATTTGGGCTCCGATTTTAAGGAATACAAAACCTTGGGAATACCTGCATATAAATCAGCCCGCATGACGAAGGATTATATTTCCGTGGATTGTATGAAAGAATTTGCCCACATCCATCTTTTCGAAAACAGAGAGAAGAATACCTTTTTAGATGAGATTATCGAAAATGCCAAAACACTCTATTTTTTAGATGCCATGCTTCCTGAAAAGGCAGATCATCTCAAAATTGGCTATACCAAAAATCAATTAAAATGGTGTATTGAAAATGAACAAAATATTTGGGCCTTCTTTATTGATAAGCAAATATTATATTCGGCAAACTATGAGAACACCCGAAAATTTACTCAGGATGGACCTTTCACTCTTGCTTTCTCCAAAAATGCACCTGCCATGATTGGGAATTGGGTTGGATGGCAAATACTTCGTTCGTATATGAATAATAATCCTGATATAGAACTCCAAAATTTATTAAAGGAAAGGGATGCAAAAAAAATTCTAAAACTTTCGGGATATAAACCAAAACAAAAATAGTTTCATTAAATTGTCTTACTATTTTCCCATACTTATTTTAATCCTTTAATAATTTATCTATCAACGAAAGCAACTTAGTTTTATCAATAGGTTTAGAAATATAATCATCGCAACCTACTTCAAGTGCTTTTTCCTTATCACCTGAAATTGCATATGCTGTCTGAGCAATGATTGAAATATTTGGATGATTTTTTTTAATGACTTTTGTTGCCTCATAGCCATTCATTACGGGCATATTTAGATCCATTAACACCAAATCAATCATGTTATTTTTATCGCAATATTTTATAGCAGCATTACCATTTTGGGCCCATTTTACTTCATGCCCAGCTTTTTCAAGAATTGTTTCTAATAAAAAGTAACTTGTTTCAACATCGTCAACAACTAAAATTTTATAACTCTTTTTATTCTTTGATAGTTCAGCATTTGAAACATTTGTAATACTTATTAATCCATTGGGTTCTTCTGAATTTACATAAGGGATCGTAAAATAAAATATGGAGCCTTTGCCAAATTCACTTTCTACCCAAATATTGCCACCTAGCATTTCTACATAAGCTCTTGCGATAGATAAACCCAAGCCTACCCCTTGAATAGTGTTTTGTTTATCATTTGAAGCTTGAACAAAACGATCGAAAATTGATTTTCGCATATCATTTTTAATTCCTATACCCGTATCTTTTACATAAAACTCTATGTTCTCATCTTTCTTCTCGTATCCAAATTCAATATTGCCATTATTACTGTATTTTATCGCATTTTTAACAAAATTGGTAAGTATGGCATAGGTTTTTTCTTTATCTGTTTTTATGATAGCTTCCTTTTCATTTAATGGGGCTTTAAGAATCAGATGCATACCTTTACTTTCAACTTCTGGTTTGAAGAAATTATAAATATCTGCTAATTGTTCATTGATGTTAGTTTCTGAAATAAAAACCTCCATTTGCCCTGATTCCACTTTTGAAATGTCTATCAAATCATTAATTATATTGAGCATACGTGCACCACTTCTCTCAATGATACCAATATATCTATTTTGTTCAGCACCAGAAAGTTTAGGCTCCTTTAACAAATCAGCAAAGCCTAGAATTCCATTCATAGGAGTCCTGATTTCATGGCTCATATTAGCCAAAAAAGAAGATTTTAAACGATCAGATTCTTCGGCTTTTTCCTTTGCCTTTACAAGACTTTTCGTTCTATCTTCTACCTTTGACTCGAGCTCTTCATTCATTTTCTTCAATCTTAAATTTGATTTGATTTTAGTTCTATATTGAAAAAATATAAAAATTGCTGAAGCAATAAGCATAAGCATAATAGCCGCATACAAAGTGTTTAAAGCCCTCTGTTTCTGAATAATAATATTTTTATCGGTATCTTCTTTTGATTTTAAAGCTTGTTTTTTTGCTTCTTGTTCAAATGAGAATTCAAGTTCTAACTGATTTATTTCAGCAATTTGCTTATCAGCAAAGATTGCTCCCTGAATATTTGAATAAAGTTTGAAATATATTAAAGCATTTTTATAATCTTTCTGGTTTTCATACATCTCCGACAGCCAATTATAATTTTGAAGTACAACTCTTTTCAAATTATTGGCTTTAGCAATTTGCAAACTTTGATGGAATGAGTCAAGAGCTTCATCATATTGCCCTTTCAATGAATAAAGACGTCCGAAATTTTTTAAATTAATCGCTTCCAAATTTTTGGTCTGATAAAGTCTACTTTCATTTATAGCTAAATCATAATAATATAATGCACTATCATATTTTTCAAGACGTCTAAATACATTTCCAATATTATTTAAAGCAGCAGCATGTCTTTCTTTAAGGATTAAATTAGAAGGAGAAATATTAAGCGCTGATTTATAATAATACAATGAAGAATCATATATTTCCTCATACCAATAATAAGACCCTATTGATATATAAATACTCGATATATAAGAGCCCTGTTCAATGAACGCTTACTATACTTTAAAGCTACTTCATTGTTTCCAAGCTGTCGATTTATAATGCCCAAATTATTTAAAACAGGAATTAGCCAATGTGTATTATTTTCTTTTTTTAATATTTCATAAGATTTCGAATGATATTCAAACGATTTTTGAAGTGAACCGTGGTATCTAAAAATAGATCCTAAGTGATCCATAACCAGAGCAACACCAAGCTTATTATTAAGTGATTTAAAAATAGCGTAGGAATCTAAGAAAGCTTTAAATGCTTCGCTATTATCACCTTTATTCTGTTGCATTATACCTAAAAGCAATAATGTATTAGCTAGTTTACTTGAATCATTTTCAAGTCTGGTTTGATCAATGAATTGTTGAGCTTTTAGGATAGCTTCACTATAACTATTTAATTGGTATAATTCATTCAAATATTCATGAATCTGTTTTTTTTGCATTGATTGTGTTGAAGAGAGTATAGATTTACGAGATGAATCTAAATTTTGTGAATACAATCCATTCAAAAAAAAGATAAAAGAGATCAATAAAACATTTCTTATCCAATAATTCATATGTTATAAATTAAGCAATGCTGAATATATTATTTAAAAACAATAATGTATTAAATCTGACAGTTATAATAAGAACAGTCTGTAAAAAGAGCTTTACTTTAAGAGACAAATATACAAAATAGGTATATAGATGTAACTACGTCTTTATACCTATATTCTATGCTTGCAAAAACCTTTGGAAGTGCCCTCATTGGAATCGATGCTATTACAATCACAATTGAAGTAGATTACAGCAAAGGAATTAACTTTTTTTTGGTTGGGTTACCAGATAGTGCTGTAAAAGAAAGCCAGCATCGCATACAAGCTGCTCTCACAAACATTGGGCAGAAATACCCCAAAATGAAAATAGTAATCAATATGGCTCCTGCAGACATCCGAAAAGAAGGTTCCGCTTACGACCTCCCTATTGCCCTCGGAATTCTGGCTGCTTCCAATCAAATCCCTAACGAACAACTCGAAGATTATATTATAATGGGTGAACTTTCGCTAGATGGTAGTTTGAACCCCATAAGAGGGGCTCTTCCCATGGCCATTGCAGCCAAAGAACAAGGCTTTAAAGGTTTCATCCTCCCAAAAATAAATGCCAACGAAGCAGCTATCGTAAGTGATTTAAAAGTATTAGGAGCGAATGATTTGAGTGAAGTTATTTCCTTTTTTAAAGGCGAATCTAAGATAAATGAAATTATAATTGATACCCGTGATGAGTTCTATAATCATTTAAATAATTATGAATTTGATTTTGCAGATGTTAAAGGACAAGTGAATATCAAACGCGCTTTAGAAATTTCTGCTGCCGGCGGTCATAATGCTATTTTAATTGGACCTCCTGGTTCTGGAAAAACAATGTTGGCTCGACGATTGCCTTCCATCCTGCCCCCATTAAACTTGCACGAAGCCCTTGAAACAACCAAAATTCATTCGGTGACTGGAAAACTCGATAAGAATTTGGGATTAATTACAATTCGTCCCTTCAGAGCACCCCATCACACAATTAGCGATGCAGGTTTAGTTGGTGGAGGCACATTTCCACAACCCGGAGAAATTACTTTAGCACAAAATGGAGTTTTATTTTTGGATGAATTACCCGAATTTAAACGAACTGTTTTAGAGGTAATGCGACAACCAATGGAAGACAGGGTGGTAACCATTGCTCGGGCAAAAGTTTCGGTTGAATACCCCGCCAATTTTATGCTGATTGCCGCCATGAATCCTTGTCCATGTGGCTATTATAATCATCCCGATCAAGAATGTGTGTGTGCTCCTGGATTGGTTCAAAAATATTTAAATCGAATTTCCGGACCATTACTCGATCGTATCGACATCCATGTTGAAGTAGTGCCCGTTCCGGTAAAAGACCTTTCAGATGCACCATCAGGAGAACAAAGCATCGATATTCGCAAACGGGTTATTAAAGCACGAAAGATTCAAGAAAAACGATTTGAATCACATCCTAATATTCACTCAAATGCACAAATGGGAAGTAAAAAATTAAGAGAAGTTTGTCAAATTGATGAAGTGGGGAAAGAGCTTCTAAAAAATGCCATTGAAAAATTAAACTTATCGGCACGCGCCTACGATCGAATATTGAAAGTTTCACGCACCATTGCTGATTTGGATGCAAGCAAGAACATACAAACCGACCATCTGGCAGAAGCCATTCATTTTAGAAGCTTAGATCGTGAAAATTGGGGAAATTAAAAAACTCGATGGGGTGACACCCTGCAGGGTGTCACCCCATTAAACAAAAACAATGACTATGGAAGCAATAGAAAATAAACACACAAGCTTAACAAATAAAATGCTCATGCGCAAATGCCAATATTGTGGATTTATGACCAATAAAGTCATCCGATTTTGTCCCCATTGCAGAAAAAATGACTTGTTAATACTGATGTCTCCAATTATCAATAATTAATAGTTCAATCAAATTCCATTTATGCGCTCGCTCAAAATCATTGGTCAATTTGGTGATACTCACTTCAGCACCAGGAAAATAATCATGAATCTGTTTGTATGCAATCTTATGTGCTGAAACTAGATTATTGAAC
>JAOZUV010000064.1 GCA_029938505.1 Bacteroidales bacterium
TTAGCAAATACCAATTCTAATTGGATGCGCTACGCTTCAATTTCGCCTAATGGTGAACAAATAGCATTTACGTATAAAGGAGATTTATACCTTGTTTCGGCTAATGGTGGTGAGGCTAAGGCACTTACTTTTCACGAAGCCCATGATTTTATGCCCGTTTGGAGTCATGATGGATCCAAAATCAGTTTTGCCTCAAATCGCTATGGTAATTTTGATGTTTTTGTGATAAATGCAAATGGTGGTCAAGCAAAACGATTAACATATCACTCAAATAATGAATATCCTTATACCTTTAGTCACGATGATGAACAAATTGTTTTTGGTGCCTCACGTTTAGATGCCGTTAATCACAGGCAATATCCAACTGGTTCTCAACCTGAAGTTTATACCGTTAATGTTTCCAGAGGTCAAGTTCAACAATTATGGACCATTCCAGCTGAAGATATTCAAGTAAGTAAAAATGGGCAGCAATTCATTTATCATGACAAAAAAGGAGGTGAAAACACATTTCGTAAACATCATACTTCTGCAGTCACAAGAGATATTTGGATCTACGATGTGGCTACTAAAAAACATAAAATGATAATTACATTTAAAGGTGAAGACCGGAATCCGGTATACAGTCCTGATGAAAAAACTATTTTTTATTTAAGTGAAAAAAGTGGTTGTTTTAATATTCATGAAGTGTCACTCATTAATCTAAATCAAGAAAATCAAATTACAAAATTTGAAAAGCACCCCGTTCGCTATTTAAGTATTAGTAATCAAGGTTTATTATGCTATACTCACAATGGAGATATTTACACCCAACAGTCAGGGCAAGAAAATAAAAAATTGGAAATTATAATTTCTACCGAAGATAAAAGTAATAATGAACAAATTGTTAGAGTTAGTGGCAGCGTAAATGAGATGGCTGTTTCTCCTAGCGGAAAAGAAGTGGCGTATATTGTTCGTGGTGAAATTTTTGTTTCATCTGTAGATGGAAAAATGACCAAAAGAATTACAAACACTCCTGCTCAAGAAAAATTTGTAAGCTTTTCTCCTGATGGTAAAAAACTTTTATATGCCAGCGAACGTAACGCAAAGTGGAGTATTTTTCAATCAACAAAAGTATTTGATGCAGAGCCTTATTTCTTTGCTTCAACTTTATTGAAAGAGGAGTCTGTGATTAAAAATAAGAACGAAAATTACGAGCCAAAATTCTCACCAGATGGTAAAGAAATTGCTTATATAGAAAACAGAAATACACTTCGAATTTTCAACATAAAATCTAAACAATCACGCACTCTAATTGGTTCTGATAAACTATATTATATGCAAGATGGGGATCAAGATTTCACATGGAGTCCTGATAGTAAATGGATGTTTGTTGAATATAGCCCTGTTATGGCCAATAGCGAAATTGTTTTAATAGCAGTAGATGGAAAACAAAAAATGATCAATATCAGTGAAAGTGGCTATGGCGATTTTAGTCCTAAGTGGGTCAAGGGAGGAAAACAAATGCTATGGTTTAGCGATCGTCATGGATTAAAATCATATGCTAATAGTGGTTCTCGTCAATTAGAGGTATATACTTTATTTTTCACAAAAGATGGCTGGGATAAATTTAATATGACAAAAGATGAATACGCTTTATGGAAAGAGATAAATAAGAAGGATAAAAAGGGAGAGGGAAAAACCGATAAAAAGAAGAAGGAGAAAGATGAAAAAGCAAAGCCTGAAATCGAAGCACTAACTTTCGATTGGAATGGTTTAAATGAGCGTAAAAAACGTTTAACTATTCACTCTTCAAACTTGAGTGATGCAGTACTTTCAAAAGATGGAGAACATTTATATTATTTAGCTCGTTTTGAAAAAAACTTGAATTTATGGACTACTAATCTTCGCACCAAAGAAACGAAAATGCTAATTAAATTAGGTGCTCGAAGAGGAAGCTTAGAATGGGATAAAGACATGAAGAAATTGTTTTTATTATCGGATGGCAAAATTTCTACACTCGATATAAAAACTAAAAAAAGAAAAGCAGTTAGTATTCAAGGCGAAATTATGTTAGATATTGCTGCTGAACGCAAACAAATGTTCAATCATGTATGGAAAAGAACAGAGGCTATGTTTTATATCTCAGGTTTCCACGGAGCACCTTGGAAAGAATTAAAACAAAATTACGAACCTAAACTATCATCCATTGGTAATGATTTCGAATTTTCAGAACTATTGTCTGAAATGCTTGGTGAACTGAATACTTCACACACTGGAGCAAGATATCGTTATTCTTCGCCGAGTGGAGACCAAACTGCATCACTCGGAATTTTTATTGATTATAATTATCAGGGAGCGGGTCTTAAAATTGCAGAAATTATAAAAGATGGGCCACTTGATAAAGATCATCTGAAAGTGAAAAAAGCTATGATTATTCGAAGCATAAACGGAGAAATTATTACGCCAAATACAGATTACGCCAAATACTTAAATCGACTAGCCAATAAATTTACTGCATTAAGCATTTTTAACCCAGAAACTAATATTACTCAAAACATCACAATAAAACCAATTAGCTTAAGACAAGAAAGTACATTGCTATATAATCGCTGGGTTCGACTAAATGAAGAAGAGGTTAATCGAATAAGTAATAACACTCTGGCCTATGTTCATATCCGTAGTATGAATGACGGTCAATATCGAAATACTTACGAAAAAGTAATGGGCAAATATCTTGATCGGGATGCATTAATTGTTGACACTCGCTTTAATGGTGGTGGAGATTTAGTTGGTGACCTTGCTATGTTTTTTACTGGAGAAAGATTTATAGATTATGCCATAGAAAATAGAAGTGTTGGATATGAGCCTGGATATCGTTGGAATAAACCATCACTGGCAATGATCAATGAAGCAAATTATAGTGATGGACATTGTTTTGCTTGTGGCTATCAAGATTTAGGAATTGGTAAATTAGTTGGCATGCCTGTTCCGGGAACCTGTAGCTTTGCAGGCTGGGAAATGCTCCAAAACGGGAGAATCTTCTGGGGTTCTGTTCCTGTTAGTGCAAAAAATAAAGCAGGTGAATGGCTCGAAAATAACGAAACCGTTCCTGAAATTATGGTAAAAAATGTGCCTGGAATTATTGATGAAGGGCGTGATCAACAATTAGAAGCTGCTATTAAAGAATTGATGGAGAATAAATAAAGATAAAATAACAAAGGGGTGACACCCCTTTGTTATTTTATCGCTCTTTTGCTACAGCTTCTAATTTTTTATACCATTTTTCTCCAAACATTCGAATGAGAGGATCTTTTAAAAACTTATATAAAGGTAAACCAATATCATCCCCCTTTTTACGAGCAGGTTTACAAACCGTCCATTGATGATAATTTAGTGCTGTTTTATCAGTTAAGTGATTTATACGAATTGGATACAAATGACAACTAATTGGCTTTTGAAAATCGATTTTTTTCTCCATCCATGCTTTTTCAATCGCACATAAAGCTATACCATTTTCAAAATAAACAAAAGCACATTCCTGATCATCTATCAAAGGAGTTACTAATTCTCCATCGCTATCATAATCAAAAACACCTTGTTCTTCTACCACTTTTAATCCCTCGGGGCGCATATAGGGTTTAATTTCTTCCAAATTGTCCTCAATAATATAAAATTCGTGGTCTTCAAGCGGAGCACCAGCGTCTCCTTGTACACAACAAGTACCAGAACAGGCAGCCAAATCACAACAAAATTTTACATCCAACAGATGATCCGAAATCAAAGTATCGTCAATTATTATCATCCGGCAAAAGTACACAATTTGCTAATGTGCTGATTTAACAATAAGTTGATTAAAAATATCCGTCATTCTGAATTCATTTTAGCATCTTTTTTATATCTGTAGAAATTCTGAACCGAAGTGAGCCGACTGAAAGGAGCTCATGACCGAAGGGAATAACATTACGAAGCTCGGCATAGCCAATCAAGTTCAGAATGACGCTAGATTGTAGCTATTTATTAACAACCGTATTACTATTGTATAACTAACGTTTTCGCGTGAGGGATAGAAGCGGCATCTCCCGATACGCCGAAGGCTATCGGGAATATAGCGAATAGCCCGACCCGCCGAAGTGTTTCACGAAGGCGGGACACGCCAAAAAAAATATGCCAATTTATTGAATATAAATCAGATAAATTTTTTTAATTTTGCTGCCGATAAAATACTGAGATAAATAATTAATAATTAAAACCATAGGAGGATATTATGGCATTTAACCTTAGAAACCGAAATTTTTTGAAATTATTGGATTTAACTCCAAAAGAAATAAAATTTTTATTGGATCTTTCAGCCGACCTGAAAAAAGCAAAATACGCAGGAACTGAAGTTCCAAAATTAAGTGGGAAAAATATTGCGTTGATTTTTGAAAAAGCAAGTACACGTACTCGCTGTGCATTTGAAGTTGCCGCTTACGACCAAGGAGCTCATGTTACTTATTTAGGTCCTTCTGGATCACAAATTGGTAAAAAAGAATCGATGGCAGATACTGCTCGCGTATTAGGCAGAATGTATGATGGTATTGAATACCGTGGTTTTGGTCAGGAAATTGTTGAAGAATTAGGTAAATATGCTGACGTTCCGGTATGGAACGGTTTAACTACCGAATTTCACCCAACACAGATTTTAGCTGATTTCCTTACAATGATAGAACATAGCGACAAGCCTTTACACGAAGTTACTTTCGCTTATATAGGTGATGCTCAAAATAATATGGGTAATTCACTAATGATTGGTGCTGCAAAAATGGGAATGAAATTTCGTTCAGTGGCTCCAAAAAGCGTTCAACCAACCAACGAATTAGTTGCTCAAGCTAAAGAAATTGCTAAAAAAACAGGTGCTGAGATTATTGTTACTGATAATGTTGCCAAAGGTGTTAAAGGTTGCGATTTCCTTTATACTGATGTATGGGTATCGATGGGCGAAGCTGATGAAGTATGGAATGAGCGTATTGAATTATTGAAACCTTATCAGGTGAATACTGAGATGATGAATTTGACAGGAAATACAAACTGTAAATTCATGCACTGTCTTCCTGCTTTCCACGACAGAAACACTACTGTTGGAGAAGAAATTTTCCAAAAATATGGCTTGAATGGTTTAGAGGTTTCTGAAGAAGTATTCGAATCTGAAGCTAGTATCGTTTTTGACGAAGCAGAAAACAGAATGCACACTATAAAAGCTGTTATGGTTGCTACTTTAGGTGCATAATTTTAAAAAATATATTTTATAACGGAACCTCCTTTACGGGAGGTTTTTTTATTCCCTGAAACGATCATTGAGCACTCGTGCTAAGCTCGTCGAAGTATGTGTCGAAATAAAGTCAAAGGGGAAGACCAAGCGTTTCGACTCCGCTCAACGTCCAATCAAATTATTGGTTTTAAATTGATAAACTTTATATTTGTTAAATATCAGAAAAATTAAAATCATGAGAAACCAATACCAATGCCTCAAATGTGGAAATAAACATTTTGAAACCGATTCGATCCGTACTACCGGTGGTGGATTTTCAAAATTCTTTAATGTTCAAAATCGGAAATTTACGGTAGTAAGTTGCACCCAATGTCATTATTCCGAACTTTATAAAGGCACTACCAGCACCTTAGGAAATGTGATTGACTTCTTTGGGAATTAATCTGTAAAGATACAATACATTGCGTTTCTTATAATATCTATCAAAATCTCCTTCACTAAAGTTTCGGAGATCAAGGCAAATTAACTACTTTTGCAGCATGGCAAATAATGAAGATTTATTGAAGAAAATCATTGCCCATTCAAAAGAATATGGCTTTGTATTTCAGTCGAGTGAAATTTACGATGGTTTAAGCGCTGTTTATGATTATGCTCAAAATGGCGTTGAACTAAAAAATAATATCAAAGCTTATTGGTGGAATGCTATGGTTCGCCATCACGAGAATATTGTAGGATTAGATTCTGCTATTTTTATGCATCCAACTACCTGGAAAGCTTCTGGTCATGTAGATGCTTTTAGCGATCCGATGATCGATAATAAAGACTCTAAAAAGCGTTATCGTGCCGATGTTTTGGTGGAAGATTATATGGCTAAAATCGAAGGCAAAATAAATAAAGAAGTCACGAAAGCCGAAAAGCGTTTTGGAGATAGTTTTGATAAAGAACAATTCATGGCTACCAATCCGAGGGTTTTAGCCAATTTAGAAAAAATCGAAAATATTAAAAATCGTTTGTATCCTGCAATGGATACCGATAATTTTGAAGGCATCAAAAAACTGATTGAAGATTTAGAAATTGCTTGTCCTGTTTCGGGTTCAAAAAATTGGACGGATGTTCGTCAGTTTAATTTAATGTTCTCTACTCAAATAGGTTCATTAAGTGAAGACTCCAATAAAATTTATTTACGCCCCGAAACCGCTCAAGGTATTTTTGTAAACTACCTCAACGTTCAAAAAACAGGTCGGATGAAGATCCCATTCGGAATTGCTCAAATTGGTAAAGCTTTCCGTAACGAGATTGTTGCTCGTCAATTTATATTCCGCATGCGTGAGTTCGAACAAATGGAAATGCAATTTTTTGTACGTCCGGGCGAGGAAATGAAATGGTACGAATTCTGGAAAGAAGAACGTCAAAAATGGCATTTATCTTTAGGGATTCCGGAATCAAAATATCGTTTCCACGATCATGATAAATTAGCACATTATGCCAATGCAGCTGCCGATATCGAATTTGAATTCCCAATGGGTTTCAAAGAATTAGAGGGTATTCACTCGCGTACCGATTTTGATTTAAAAGCCCATCAAGAATATTCTGGTAAAAAATTACAATATTTCGATCCTGAAATCAATGAAAGCTATGTTCCTTATGTAGTTGAAACTTCTATTGGTTTAGATCGTACATTTTTAGCAGTATTGAGCCATGCTTATACCGAAGAAAAACTAGAGGATGGATCAGAGCGAGTGGTGATGAAATTTCCTCCAGTTTTAGCTCCTATTAAAGCAGCTATTTTACCATTGATGAAGAAAGACGGCTTGCCAGAAAAAGCCCGTGAAATCATGGATGTTTTGAAACATGACTATATGTGTCAGTATGAGGAAAAAGATGCCATAGGACGCCGTTATCGTCGTCAGGACGCCATTGGGACTCCTTATTGTATTACCGTTGATCATCAAACCTTAGAAGATAATACGGTGACCATCCGCGATCGCGACAGTATGCAACAGGAGCGCATTCTGATTGAAGAAATTTCGAATATTATTGATAAAAAGATAAAAGGAAATTAAGCCTTCGCAAAACTTAGGATAAAATATGAAAGCGGCTCAATGAGTCGCTTTTTTTATGGTCGTTGAGCGAAGTCGAAACGACTAACCACCCTTCGACTACGCTCAGGGTTCAATTACTTATCTATTTATTGTTAAAATTCGTCATTGTTAAACCAATACCAATGGTAACAAAACTCTTCACAATATCGGTGGCCATTTTTATTCGGGGAATTAAGATTTCTTCTTCTTCCTTAGTCCATTTACCCAACACATATTCCGATTGATAACCCCGTGCGAAATCATCACCAATACCAATTCGAAGTCGAGGAAATTCAAGGGTTTCCAAATGCTCAATGATACTCGTTAAGCCATTGTGGCTGCCATCTCCACCTTTCATTTTCATGCGGAATTTTCCGGTAGGCAAGGATATGTCATCTAAAATGGTTAAGGAGTTTTCAATTGGAATTTTTTCTTGATTCAACCAATATTTAACTGCTTTGCCACTCAGGTTCATATAAGTTACCGGCTTGATTAAAACAAGGGTTCTCCCTCGAAATTTCATTTTTGCCACAGAAGCTAAACGACCAGGCTCAAACTTAACTTTAGCTTGTTGAGCCAGTGCATCTAAAATAATAAAACCAATGTTGTGCCGAGTATTGCGGTACTCATCACCAATGTTTCCTAGTCCGGTTATTAAATACTTCATCTTACAAAAAAATAAGGGTATAAAGTTATGAATAAACTTTATACCCTCAATTTATTGAATGTTAGAAAAATCTATCCTTTAGCTTCCTCAGCAGGCTTATCACCTTCTTTTTTCTCAGCACCTTCTTCTCCTTCAGCACCTTCTTCTCCTTCTTCACCTTCTTCTTCTTCTTCCTCTTCTTCTTCAATAATTGCCCGTGCAGTAAATACACCAACAACGATTGAATTTGGACTATCCAGAAATGTCAATTTATCTTCCGAAAGATCGATAACCTTAACTCTATCCCCAATATTTAATTTTGAAATATCGATAACAATCTGATCCGGCAAATCTTCAACTAAAGCTTTAACTCTAATTTTTCTGATTTTTTTAAGTAAACGCCCTCCCTGCATTGCCCCAGGTGCTGTACCTTCCATAACAATTGGAATAGCTATAGTTACTAAATTACCAGGGAAAATCTCTAGGAAATCAACATGTAAAATGCGATCGGTTACAGGATGATATTGAATATCCTGAAGAATTGCAGTTACTTCTTTTCCATCCAATGTCAAATTGATAATATGAACATCTGGAGTAAAAATAATGTTTTTGAAGTCTTTTTCTTCAGCAACAAAGTGGGTTTGATCTTTTCCACCATACACAACGCAAGGTACTCTACCTTCTTTTCTGTGTTTTTTTGCATCTTTTTTCCCTACGTTCTCGCGAAGAGAACCGCTCAATGATACATTTTTCATAA
>JAOZUV010000065.1 GCA_029938505.1 Bacteroidales bacterium
ACACAAATCATAAATGTACTTACAGCTGTATTAAAAGAAAAACGCTCAATATCATCTTGAATTTTTTTGATGGTTTTATGTAAAACCTTTAATTCCTCTTTTGTTGGCTCTTCATCAGAAATTGCAATGTCATTTTCCTCATTATGATAGAGTCTCCACAATTTTTTCATAAAACGGAACACACCTTCAATCCCTTTAGTATCCCAAGGTTTATGATACTCTAGCGGGCCTAAAAACATTTCATATAAACGAAGTGTATCAGCTCCATATTTCTCAATTAAAGCATCTGGATTTTGTACATTGTGTTTTGATTTCGACATTTTTTCGACTTCATATCCACAATGATATTTTCCATCTTCCAAAATAAATTCAGCATTTTTAAATTCGGGACGCCATTTTTTAAAAGCTTCAGTATCCAATACATCATTATCCACAATATCAATATCTACATGCAATGGAGTGGAGAACATCTTACGGCCTTTTACTCCTTTAGAAACATAAGTCGGTTTAAGTTCTCTTATTTCATGTTTATTGAAAATAATTCCGTGGGATGTTTCTGCAATGGCCTTTTGGGTTTCTTCACGAAGACTATCATTCATTTCAATAATATCAGCAATCGGAAGCAATATTAATTTTTTACCCGTATCCTTTATGTATTTTTCATAATAAGATTCAAGTTTTTCCAATTTCGCCTGACTTTTAATCTCTACAATAATGTTTTCCTTTTTATTATAGAAATCAAATTTTCGATGTCCATCACGGTAATCTCTGACGAATTCTTTTTCCACCCCTTGTTCTTTGAAATATTCCCAAAGTAAATATTCGGCATATTTTTCATGATTTACACGATATACAAAACTTGATCGACCTTGAATTTTACCTTGGTTGATCAATTTTTTGAATGGTTCATCCTCGCTAGCAAATCCAATGTCAAATAAAAACTTATTCCAAAAACGTGAATAAATTAAGTGACCAGCAGCATGCTCATCGCCACCAATATATAAATCAACACTTTTCCAATATTCGTTGGCTTCTTTTGAGAAGTATTCTTCGTTATTATGCGGATCCATATAACGTAAATAGTAAGCACTTGATCCTGCAAAACCTGGCATAGTATTCGTTTCAAGTGGGTAGCCTTCTTCGGTAACCCAATCTTTAGCACGAGCCAAAGGCGGTTCGCCTGTTTCGGTTGGTAAATACTTGTCAACTTCGGGCAATAATAAAGGCAATTTATCTTCACTCAAAGTATACGGAATTCCTTCTTTATAATAGACTGGGAATGGTTCGCCCCAATAACGTTGACGACTAAAAATCGCATCGCGTAAACGATAATTAATGGTACCAAATCCAATCTCCATTTCCTCGATTTTTTTGATGGTAAAAGAAATAGCTTCTTTAACATCCATGCCATCCAAGAAACCAGAATTCATCATGGTGCCTTCTTTGGCATCGTAAGATTCTTCGGAAATATCACCTCCTGAAACCACTTGAACAATGGGTAAATCAAAGTGTTTTGCAAAAGCATAATCACGACTATCGTGCGCTGGAACAGCCATAATTGCTCCCGATCCATAACCAGCCAATACATAATCGGCCACCCAAATTGGTATTTCTTCACCGGTAAATGGATTGATACAATAAGTTCCTGTAAATTCACCAGTTATATTTTTAACCTCCGATTGACGTTCGCGTTCCGAGCGATTTTTTGCCCAAGTCACATATTTATCAATGGCTTCTTTATGTTCAGGAGTTGTAATTTTATCAACGATTTCATGCTCTGGTGCCAAGACCATATAAGTTGATCCAAACATGGTATCAGGTCTGGTCGTAAATATCTCTAATTTATCTTCAAAATCTTTTACGGGAAAATAACAAGTTGCACCTTCCGAACGACCAATCCAATTTTTTTGAACTTCTTTTAAGGAATCCGACCAATCAACCGTATTCAAGCCATCCAATAAACGCTGAGCATAAGCCGTAATTCTGAGCGACCATTGCATCATCAATTTACGCTCAACAGGATGCCCTCCTCTTTCAGATAAACCTTCTTTAACCTCATCATTTGCCAACACAGTTCCAAGCTCAGGACACCAATTCACCATAGTATCTGAAAGATGTGCCAAGCGATAATTCATCAATATTTGCTGCTGTGTTTTCTCATCCATGGCTTTCCACTCATCAGCAGTAAAAGGCTCCATTGAATCGCAAGCAGCATTTATATTTTGATTCCCATTTTGTTCAAATTTTTCAATCAATTTTTCTATCGGTTGAGCTTTATCTAAATCTTTATCATACCACGAATGAAATAATTGAATAAAAGTCCACTGAGTCCATTTATAATAATCAGGATCGCACGTTCTAACTTCCCGATCCCAATCAAAAGAAAAACCAATTTTATCAAGTTGAACACGGTATCTATCAATATTTTTTAGGGTTGTAACTTCAGGGTGAGTTCCTGTTTGGATGGCATATTGTTCAGCAGGTAAGCCATAAGCATCGTATCCCATTGGATGTAATACATTATATCCGCGTTGACGCATATAACGAGCATAAATATCTGAAGCTATATATCCAAGCGGATGACCCACATGTAAGCCAGCCCCCGAAGGATATGGAAACATATCCAGCACATAAAATTTAGGCTTATTATGATCAATTTTTGCTTTAAATGTTTTTTTCTCGCTCCAATATTTTTGCCACTTAGGCTCTATCTCCAAAAAATTGTAGTCCATCTCGATTTAATTATTTATTTATCAAAACTATATGAAATCTCACTTCAGCCTGCGAAGTTAGAAAATTTCAGAAAAGAACAAGAATTCACAAGCTACAAATTATCTATTATTTAAAGCTGTATTATTAAAATTGAATATTACTTCCACCATTATTCTAAATTGTTTAATTTAGCTTTTAAAGATTCCTCTTAGATGTCGAAAAAAGATACTAAATACAGCAAACGCCGATTAAGATCCTCCTACTTCACCACTCTTGTTAGCATTACGCTTGTATTATTGATGCTAGGTGTTCTAGGACTTATCATTTTACACGCTAAAAAATTATCAGATCATGTAAAGGAAAATATTGGTGTTCGCATTATGATGAAAGAAGGCATCCGTGAGGCCGAAATTATTCAACTGCAAAAAACGCTAGATGCCACAGCTTATGTTAAGTCTACAGAATACATCACCAAAGAACAGGCCGCCCAAGAAATGAAGGCTGATTTGGGTGAAGATTTTATTAGTTTCTTAGGATTCAATCCCCTTCCTCCATCTATTGATTTACGCCTCAGAGCAGATCATACCAATATAAAAAGCATTGATGTCATCGAAGAAGAATTATTATCCAATCCTGGTGTGAAAGAAATTTTTTATCAAAAATCATTAGTACAGGCTATCAACAAAAACTTAAAACGAATTAGTTTAATCCTATTAGGTTTTAGTGGGCTTTTGCTTTTAATAGCAGTTGCATTGATAAATAATACTATTCGTTTATCAGTTTATTCAAAACGTTTTTTAATTCGAAGCATGCAATTAGTAGGTGCCACTCAATCATTTATTCGTCGTCCATTTATTTTTAAAGGAGTATTTCAAGGAATTTATGGTGCTTTCATTGCAATTATTTTGATTGCTACTTTCATTTATTTTTCCATTAAGGAATTACCCGAACTCGTCGAATTACAGGATATTAATCTTTTCATCATTCTATTTAGTTTGATCATCTTTTGTGGAATACTTATTTCGTGGTTTTCTACTTATTTCGCCATTCGTAAATATTTGCACATGAAAACAGATGATCTTTATTATTAAGCAGTCAAAAATTAAAAAAAGCTAGTATTTTTGATCCCTAAAAAAAATTATAATGTCGAAACAAAATCAAGCTAAAAATAAAGCACAAAAAGGAAGCTCAAATTCAAAAGAAGAACAAATTACTTTTGTTTTTACTCGTCAAAATTATCGTTTATTAATCATTGGCATTCTTGTAATCGCTTTGGGTTTATTATTAATGATTGGCGGTGGTTCAAATGACCCCGCTATTTTTAGCGATAAAATTTTTAATTTCCAACGCTTAACACTGGCACCCATCCTTATTCTTGCCGGATTTATTATCGAAATTTTTGCAATCATGAAACGGCCAAAAGTTTAGACATTAAAATACTTTTTTATGAATTGGTTTGAAGCCTTATTGTTAGGAATAGTGCAGGGCTTAACGGAGTTTTTACCGGTAAGTAGCAGTGGACATTTAGAACTCGGAAAAGTGTTATTAGGTGTAGATGCTGAGAAAAGTTTGATTTTCACAGTAGTTGTTCATGGAGCTACCGTTTTAAGTACTCTGGTGGTTTTTCATAAAGACATTTTAATTCTATTGAAAGGACTATTCCAATTTCAATGGAATGAAGAAACATCTTACCTTTTTAAAATAGTTGTTTCAATGATTCCTGTTTTGATATTGGGTTTCTTTTTTGCTGAAGAAATTCAACAATTTTTTACAGGTAATACCACTTTCGTGGGATCAATGCTTATTGTTACTTCAGTACTTTTAGCTTTTACGTATTTCTCAAAATCAAACAAACGAGAAGTTGGTTTTATTGATGCTTTCATCATTGGAGTTTCGCAAGCTGCTGCTGTTTTACCTGGGATTTCTCGTTCAGGTTCCACCATTTCCACAGGTATTTTACTAGGAAATAAAAAAGAAACCATCGCTAAATTTTCATTTTTGATGGTGCTGGTACCAATTATTGGAGCCAACCTGAAAGATATGATGGATCAAAATTTATCACAAGAAAGTGGTATTGGAGCAATCCCCTTATTGATTGGATTTATTGCTGCATTTTTATCGGGTACATTGGCTTGTAAATGGATGATTAAAATTGTTTCAAAAGGTAACCTTATTTATTTTTCGATTTACTGTTTTATCATTGGATTGGCGGCCATTTTTCTAGTATAATTTTCTCTTAATGATTGATAAGAAAATAGACATCTCTTCTCTCGATTTTTTAAAAGGAGAAGCTTTATTATTTGACAAACCTCTTACGTGGTCATCTTTTCATGTAGTGAATAATATCCGCTATGCTTTAAAACATCATTTAGGGATAAAGAAAATTAAGGTTGGCCATGCTGGTACTTTGGATCCATTAGCAACAGGTCTTTTAATTATCTGTACTGGAAAATTTACCAAGCGTATTGAAAAATTTCAAGCTCAAGAAAAAGAATATACAGGTACATTTACCTTAGGAGCTACCACTCCTTCTTTTGATTTAGAAACGGAAATTGACGCCCAGTTCCCAATAAATCATATTAATGAGAAGATGCTTAAGAATACAGCTCAAAACTTTGTGGGTACTATTGAACAAACTCCTCCTATTTTTTCTGCCATCAAAATTGATGGAAAAAGAGCCTATGAATATGCCCGAAAGAATGAAGAAGTAAAAATTAAACCCAAAACGATCATTATTTCCGAATTTGAAATCACAAAAATTGAAATGCCAGCAATTTCATTTCGAATTGTATGTAGTAAAGGAACCTATATCCGATCCTTAGCTCGTGACTTTGGAATTGCCTTAAAATCAGGAGCCTATTTAAGTTTACTTAAAAGAACTCGCATTGGTGAATTTAAATTAGCCGACGCATTTAATGTTGAGGAATTTAAACTTTTGCTAAAAAACACTGATTTCGTCAAATAACTTGACAAAGCCTCTCCAATGTAGTAAATTAGCGCCCGTGAATATTTGAACTTTCCCCGAAATATTATTAATTTTGCGGTTTTTTTAAAAAACGATACATACCAAGACAACTAAAATTATGAAATTATCTCAATTCAGATTTGATCTCCCTCCCGAATTAATTTCGAGCCATCCTCAAGATAATAGGGATGAATCGAAATTAATGGTACTAAACAGAAAAGAACAAACCATTGAACACAAAACATTTAAAGACGTACTAACTTATTTTGATGATGGAGATGTTTTTGTTATCAATAACACCAAAGTTTTCCCTGCACGTTTATACGGTGAGAAAGAAAAAACAGGTGCTAAAATTGAGGTTTTTCTTTTACGTGAGTTAAACCGTGAAAGCCGTTTATGGGATGTTTTAGTAGATCCTGCTCGTAAAATTCGTATTGGTAACAAATTATATTTTGGAAAAGATGACACTTTAGTTGCTGAAGTTATTGACAATACAACTTCTCGTGGAAGAACCCTTCGCTTTTTATTTGATGGTTCGTATGAAGAATTCAAAAAAACAGTTTATAGTTTAGGAAAAACGCCTTTACCAAAAATTCATCAACGAGAAACTTTACCAGAAGATCAGGAACGTTATCAAACTATTTATGCTAAACATGAAGGAGCTGTTGCAGCCCCAACTGCTGGTTTACATTTCAGCAAAGAAATAATGAAACGACTTGAATTAATGGGTATTACTTTTGCAGAAGTTACCCTCCATGCAGGTTTGGGTAACTTCCGTAATATTGAAGTCGAAGATTTAACAAAACATAAAATGGATTCGGAAGAGGTGATCATCAGCGATGAGTGCACCAAAATTGTGAATTCAGCTAAGGAAAAGAAAAGACTTATTTGTGCTGTTGGAACTACCTCAATGAAAGCTTTAGAAACAAGTGTTTCAATTTCTGGAATGGTGAAACCTTTTAACGGTTGGACCAATAAATTTTTATTTCCACCACACGAATTTAGCGTAGCAAATTGCATGATTAGCAATCTACATTTACCTCAGTCATCAATGATGATGATGGTTTCAGCATTTGCAGGTTACGATTTCTTGAAAAAAGCTTATGCAGAAGCGATCGACAAAAAATATAAATTTTTTACCTATGGCGATGCCATGTTGATTATTTAAAATACTATGTATCCCCTCCTAAACAGAGGGGATTTTTTTTAATAAAATGAAAACTTCAAATTCGGTTATTATTGTTGCTGGCGGTTCTGGAAAAAGAATGGAATCTGATGTTCCCAAACAATTTTTATTGTTGGACAATAAACCAATATTATTTTATAGCCTAGAAACTTTCCACACTTTCAATCCCGAAATTCAGATTATTTTAGTTTTACCTGAATCCAATATTGACTTTTGGGAATCATTATGCAAAGAGTTTAATTTTGAGATCAAACACGAAATTGTAAAAGGGGGGAGGACTCGTTTCGATTCTGTTAAAAATGGCTTAGGAAAAATCCACGGTGGCTTGATTGCTATTCATGATGGAGCTCGCCCTCTTATTAGTAAAGAAAATATTTCAGCTTTATTTATGGATGCTGAACAATATGGAAATGCTGTTCCTAGCATCCCAATAAACGATTCTGTGAGAATTTTTTTAGAAGATGAAAATGAAATCATGGATCGCTCAACACTTTGCATTATACAAACTCCACAAATTTTCAATGCTAAAGATTTAAAAAAGGCATATCTACAAAATTATGATGAACACTTTACCGATGATGCAAGTGTAGTTGAAACTTTTGGCATTAAAATTCATCTATCTAAAGGAAATCCTAAAAACATTAAGATTACCCAAGCAATTGACTTAAAGATTGCAGAAGCATTATTAAGTGATAACTAATTAATATTTCTTCCCTTCCATTCATTCTTCGTAAAAAATGCCAATAGCGAAATTAGGGTCGTATATAATGGATATACAATCTGTACAGGAAGGTATAGCCATAGCAGATTTTTTCTTTTAAAGAATTTGGCAGCAGCCATTAAAAGTGAAAAATCAATCACCATTTTTAAACCAATTCCTAGTAAAAAAAGGTGCATAAATTGAGTATCGAAAAACGAGAAAAGAGCCAATAAAATCAACATCAAACTAAAACCAGCTACCGAAATAGATGTGAAAATAGTTGAGAAATCTTTATAGGCAAGACTTTTGGATGCCCATCGTTTTCGTTGCTGGAGAAATAATTTAAGGGTATCGTTTGAAGCTGTTTCAACAATTGCATTCCTTTTTTTTATAAAACCAATGGCTTTTGAGCCATAGTTTTTTTTGATTTTATGAAGCAAAAAAACATCATCACCAGAGGCAAATTGAGTATTCCCTTCATACCCATTTACATATGAAAACGCTTTTTTTCGAAATGCCAAATTGGCTCCATTACACATAAATGGAAGTTTCATTCCAATAGCTCCAGCTCCAGAAGCAATCAAACTTAAAAATTCTAAGGATTGGATATTTTTAAATAGTGATTTCTCTTTAAAAAATGTAACTGGTCCAGAGATCATTTGAATCTTTGAATTTACAAATGAAGAACGCATACTCTTAAGCCATCTTGAACCAAGCCGACAATCAGCATCAACACATAAAATAATGTCTCCCTTTGCTAAACTCACCCCATAATTTATGGCTTCTTTTTTTCCATTTTTTGTATTTTTAATAAGCTGAAAAGGAAGCTCTGGATTCTGATTACAAAAGTCTGAAATAATCTTGGAGGTTTCATCTTCTGAATAATCATCAATAATCAACACTTCATAATCAATGCTAGAGATAGATTGGTTTTTCAGGTCTTCTAATAATAAATCGATGTATTTAGCTTCGTTTCTAACAGCAACTAAAACACTTACTTTTTCACTAAAATTCAGAATTTTTTCATTTTTCAAACGGAACCATCCAATGTTAAATAAGATGATCAATACAGTATAACTTCCTCCCAAAAGGATGAATAAGAAAACTGATATTTGATAAATAAGTTCC
>JAOZUV010000066.1 GCA_029938505.1 Bacteroidales bacterium
AAGAAGCCATTAATCAAACTTTTGGTTCATTCGATAAACTGAAAGAAACTTTTAACAATGCCGCTAAAACCCGCTTTGGTAGTGGTTGGGCATGGTTAAGCGTTGCCGAAGATCAATCGCTAATTATAAGCTCAACTCCTAACCAAGACAGCCCTTTGATGGATGTTGCCGAGGTGAATGGAACGCCTATTCTCGGATTGGATGTCTGGGAACATGCATACTACCTAAAATACCAAAACAAACGCCCCGATTATGTTTCAGCATTCTGGAATGTAGTAAACTGGGATGAGGTAACTAAAAGATACACAAAAGCTTTAGTTGGCTGATCATTTTTTCATAGGTTGTTGGTCCTTAACCAACGGTTTTTTAATTAGGTTAATTAGTAAAGACTGACATCGAACGAGGTGTCGGTCTTTTTCTTGTGAGACTAAGAGACTAAGAGTGTCTCAAAAGTCGAAATGACTTATTTTTTATGGGACATTGAGCGACTTGTAGTGAGCCTGCCGAACTAAGCCAAAGGGTCATCGAGCGGAGCCGAGATGAGGACTTCGGTTTCGACTCCGCTCAACCTCCTGCACAAAGTCAACTTTTGAGACATTTTCTAATTTGAACAAAATCCCGATTCGCTGCGCGATCGGGATTGCCAGTAAAACATACGCCTTCAACTATAAAACCCACAAATAATTGTATATCAATACACCATAAATTAAACAAGTAATTTAGTTGATATACTTAGAGCACTCCGTGTTTTACTGAATTTTTTACCATTTTTAATTTACCTAGCTCATTTCTAGATATGTATGGTTCTATTTAGACGTCATATAAATTATTTTAGCCCCCCATAATCTGCCTAACATTTCATAATTTTATCGCCTTTATATATAAAACCTAATAAATAATGCGAATTGCCAGAATCACACCAGAGCAGGGCATTTCAGAAGCCTGCACTTTAGACTTAAGCGCACTGAATCCTTTGATTTTGAAATACAAAGGAAAGAAGGGAAATTTAATTCCAATTCTTCAGGGCGCACAAGAGCTTTTTGGGTACATCCCAAAGGAAGTTTTTGAAAAAATTGCCGCCGAAACAGGCCTCGGTTTATCCGAAATGTATGGAGTGGCTACTTTCTATGCTCAATTCAGATTAAATCCTGTTGGAAAACATATTGTAAAAGTTTGTCATGGAACGGCTTGTCATGTTCAAAATGCCAATGCTATTTCAGATGCCATCAAAGAAACATTGGATGTTGAAGATGGTGGAACAACCGAAGATGGTTTGTTTACACTCGAATCGGTAGCCTGTTTAGGTTGTTGTTCTTTAGCCCCGGTTATGATGATAGGTGAAAATACTTACGGCAAGCTAACGGGTACTGAAGCGGTAAAAATTATAAAAAACATGAAAATCCAGGAAAGCAATTAGATTTTTCTGGATATTTTTTTAAAAATGATAAAGAATTAAGCAATGGGAAATACACAAGTAATTGTAGGACTTGGAAGTTGCGGAATAGCTGCGGGAGCAAAAAAAGTTTATGATAAAATCGAAGCCTTAAAAAAGGTTGACAATCTAAACTTTGAATTAAAAAAGACAAGTTGTGTTGGAATGTGCTATCGCGAGCCTTTGATCGAGGTGGTTGACGAATCAGGATCTTATCTATACGGAGATATCGATGAGGAAAAAGCCATCGAAATCCTCGATAAACATATTGGGCAGCATATGCCTGTAAACGAATATGTAGTGCAAACTGATTTGTTTGTTACCGAAGACAATGAATTTACAGAAGATCAAGTAAAAATCGCTTTACGGAATTGCGGTTATATGGATCCTGAAATCATTGAAGAATATGAAGCTCGTTCAGGTTATCGCGCTATTAAAAAAATTGCAGGTCATGGTATCTCCCGTTTAGATGTTATCAAAACCGTTTTAGATTCAGGTCTCCGTGGTCGTGGTGGTGGTGGTTTTCCTACCGGGATGAAATGGAAATTTGCCAACAATAACAAAGCTGACGAAAAATATATCATTTGCAATGCTGATGAAGGTGATCCAGGCGCATTCATGGATCGATCAGTTTTAGAAGGTGACCCACACTCAATAGTTGAAGGAATGATTATCGGTGCTTATGCCATCGAAGCTACAGGTGGTGTGATTTATTGCCGTGCCGAATATCCATTGGCTATTAAACGTTTAGAAATCGCCATCGGACAAGCCAGAGAAAAAGGTTATTTAGGAAAAGACATACTCGGAATTAAAGGTTTTAATTTCGATATTTATATTAAAGAAGGTGCTGGAGCATTTGTTTGTGGTGAAGAAACTGCATTGATTGCTTCTGTTGAAGGCGAAAGAGGAATGCCTCGCAAACGCCCTCCATTTCCAGCTGCTAGTGGACTTTGGAAAAAACCTACGAACATCAACAATGTGGAAACATTTGCCAATCTTCCTTGGATCATTTTAAACGGTGCTGAAGATTATGCAAAATATGGAACCGAAAAAAGTAAAGGGACTAAAGTGTTTGCATTGGCTGGAAAAATTAAACGTTCAGGTTTGGTTGAAGTTCCCATGGGAATGAGTATTCGCGATGTGATTTTTAAATTAGGTGGTGGGATTCAGGATGGTAAAAAATTTAAAGCCGTGCAGATGGGAGGACCTTCCGGAGGTTGTATTCCTGAACATTTGGCCGACACCATCGTCGATTATGATTCGGTAAATGCTACCGGAGCCATTATGGGTTCTGGCGGTATGGTTATCATGGACGAAACTACTTGTATGATTGACGTAGCAAAATTCTTCCTCAATTTTACTCAGGAAGAAAGTTGCGGAAAATGTACCTTCTGCCGTATAGGCACCAAACGAATGTTAGAAATACTTGAACGCATTACCGAGGGGAAAGGCGAAGAAGGAGACATCGAAAGACTAGAGGAATTATCCTATCAAATTAAAGATAATTCACTTTGCGGATTGGGGCAAACAGCACCAAATCCAGTATTAACAACCATTAAATATTTTAGAGATGAATACGAAGCACATATCCGCGACAAAAAATGTCCGGCTAAAGTGTGTAAGCCATTATTAACTTATGAGGTGGATGCAGAAAAATGTACCGGTTGTACCGTTTGCGCAAAAAAATGCCCAACCGATGCCATTGACGGTGAACGTAAACAAATTCACTTCATCCGTCAGGAAGATTGTATTCAATGTGGTAGTTGTTTCACTAAATGTAAGTTTGATGCAATTAAGATTTCTTAATGTTTAATTTTTTTAAAAAGAAGTAAAATGAGCGAACGATTAAACGTAATACTAAACGGAAAAATCATCCAAGCCTATCAGGGTGAGACCATTCTGGAATTAGCTCGACGTAACGATATAGAAATTCCGACCCTTTGTAATGATCCACGTATTGAACCTTATACCTCATGTTTTGTATGTGTGGTTGAAGTGGAAGGAATGCGCGGAATGCAGCCTTCTTGTTCAACAAAAGTGGCAGAAGGAATGAAAATTGATACCCAGAATGATCGTGTAAAATCAGCACGAAAAATGGCTTTAGATTTACTACTGAGTAATCACTATGCTGATTGTTTAGGCCCATGTACTTCCGCTTGTCCTGCTGGTGTTGATGTACAAGGTTATATTTCATTGATTGATAAAGGGCAGTATAATGAAGCTGTTGCTTTGATTAAAGAGACCAATCCATTGCCTGCCATTTGTGGTCGTGTGTGTGTACGCCCATGCGAGGCTGCTTGTCGTCGTAATTTGTTGGATGAAGATAATCCGGTAGGTATCGATTATATGAAGCGTTTTGCTGCCGATTACGATTTGGATAACAATAAATGGAAACCAGAAATCAAGCCAAGCACCAACAAAAAAATTGCTGTGATTGGAGCAGGTCCTGGTGGACTCTCAGCCGCTTTCTTTTTACAAAAAGAAGGACATCAAGCTGACATTTATGAAGCCGCTCCAAAAGCTGGTGGTTGGTTGCGTTATGGTATTCCTGAATATCGTTTACCAAACGATTTGCTTCAACGCGAAGTAGATAATATCACTGAAATGGGCGCCAATATTTTTTACAATAAAAAATTAGGCGAAAATATTAAATACAAAGAATTAAACGATAAATACGACGCGGTTATCTTAACCATTGGTTCTCAAAAAGGAACCTTAATTGGTTGCGAAGGCGATGATGCAGAGAATGTTTATTCTGGGATAGAATTCCTTAAAAACATGGAAGTGACCGGAAAACGTGCTGACTTCAGAGGCAAAAAAGTAGCCGTTGTAGGTGGTGGAAATACCGCTATGGATTGCTGTCGTACAGCACGTCGTTGTGGTTCGGAAGAGGTTTATGTAATCTATCGTCGTACCGAAAAAGAAATGCCTGCCAACCCAATGGAAATCCATGAATCAAAACTGGAAGGCGTTCAATATTTATTGTTGACCAATCCATCGAGAGTAAATAAAGATGAAAATGGAAAACTAAAATCTGTAACCTGTATTAAAATGGAATTAGGCGAAGCTGATGCTTCAGGACGTCGTCGTCCGGTGCCTATTGAAGGCTCTGATTTTGATTTGGAAGTGGATTATATTTTGGCTGCCATCGGACAAAAAACTGTGGTTAATTTCCTCGATGATGTAAATGAAACTATTGAAGAAGGCGAACTAAAATTAAATCGCTGGGGCGATATTGATGCTAATCCTAAAACATTACAAACCGGTATTGAAAATATGTTTGCAGCAGGAGATGGTGTTACCGGACCTGCTACTTTGATTGAAGCAGTTGCTCAAGCAAAAATCGCTTCTCGCTCTTGTAATTTATTCTTATCAGGGATGGCGGTTGAACCTCCTAAAAAAGAGTTCATCAGCATTAAAGATAATTTTGAGAAACAAACGCCAGAGGCTTATCAAGAAAAATTTGCCAAACAAATTCGCGAAGAAATGCCGGTACTTCCACCAAAAGACCGGATGAACTTTAAAGAAGTTGAACTAGGCTATGATAGCGAAGACGTTGCCAAACACGAAGCACAGCGTTGCTTAGAGTGTGGTTGCACCGAAGTTTTTACTTGCGATTTGAAAAAATATTCAACAGAATATGAAGTAGATCAGAAAAAACTCTCGGGAGAATTTAAATCTTATGAAGTAGACTTCCGGCATCCTTACATCGAGATTGATAATAACAAATGTATTTTGTGTGCACGTTGTGTGCGTATTTGCAATGAAGTAGTTGGTGCCAATGCTTTGGGATTGGTCAATCGTGGTTACGATACATTTGTGGCACCAAGTATGGGTGAGAGTTTACAAGACACTTCTTGCGAAAGCTGTGGATTATGTATCTCTACTTGCCCTACCGGAGCAATCACTGAGAATGTTTTATTTAAACCGGGACCAATTCAATTGGATCATGCGTCTACTATTTGCAATTATTGTTCGGTAGGTTGCGAAATCGATCTTCAACACAAAAACCAATTTGTGATGAAAGTAGAAGGTGTAGATGGAGCTATCAACAAACATGGAAATCTTTGTAAATATCCAAAATTTGGGTATCAATATTTGAATGACAAAAGCCGTATAACTAAGCCTATGCTGAAGGTAAATGGCGAATTCAAAGAAATCAGTTTTGAGGAAGCTTACAAACTGATTCATAAAAACATTAAAGGTGTAAAAGCTGATGAAAATGCATTTTTTGCTGGAGCACGTTTAACCAATGAGGAAATGTACCTCATTCAAAAACTGGCTCGTGCAGCGGCTAAAACCAATAATGTGAATAGTTTCCATTATTTAAGTCGTGGAGAGGGATATACTTTCAACAGCATGGATAATGTACCTTTTGAAGAACTGAAAAATGCTAGCAAGATTTATATGATTGGCACTGAAATTAATCAGGATAGTGCCGTGGCTGGCTTCTTTATTAATCAGGCACAATTTAAACACAATGTTTTGTTAGAATTGGTAACGAAAGAAGAAAATAGTTTAATGGAACACAAGGTTGATTCGGCTATAAAAATCAAATCTTATTATCATTTCATTAAAGCAGTAAATTATTATCTGGTTGCCAACAACTTCCACAATGCTATGTTTATCAATGATAAGTGCGAAGGTTTTGAAGAATACAAAGAAGAATTATTGAAAGAAGACTTTGTAGAACTGATAAAAAAATCGGGCGTTCCTTTCATGGATAATGTCATTGAGTTTGCTAAAGAGTACAACAACCAAATGAATGCAGTGATCGTATTTTCTGAAAAGAGACTATCATCAACAGCTTGCCAGGAATTATTTAATCTGGCTATGATTACTGGGAAATTGGGTAAGACCGCCAGTGGTTTAATTTCGTTGAAAGAAAAAAATAATTCACAGGGAATCTTTGATATGGGTATTTTACCTGGATTTGGTGTAGGAACTCAATCCATTAGCTGCAAGCAATTTAATAAAAAACTAGCTGAAAAATGGGGCGTAAAAACCAATAACAACTTTGAGGAACATACCTTAGGATTGCTTGAGAAAGGCAAACTGAAAAATATTTTCATTTTTGGCGAAGACCCTATGGGCTGTGCCGAAGAAAAAGTTAAAGTGGCAGGCTGGCTGTCTGTAACTGATTTTGTGGTGGTTCAGGATTATTTCATGACCGATACGGCAAAACAGGCTCATCTAATTTTACCAGCATCTTTATCAATTGAATCGGGTGGAAGCTTTACCAATACCCAAAAACACATCCAAGAGTTTGAGGCTAATTTCAATTCTAAAGTCGAGGAACTATCTTATCAACAACTAAATAATATCTTAAAATTATTTAAGGTAAAAGGTGCTGAAGAGCTCATGGATATCCGTATGGAAGCAATGTCATTATTCTCAACAAATGATTCGAGTGATAAATACAAATTCTATCATGCCAAAAAAAGCGATAAAAATCGTATGTTTAAATATGGTTGTGATGCTGTACAATTGCGTTTTGAGAAGGATTTTAAAACCGCATTTGAGAAATAAGATTCGTTATTTATAATACATAAAAAGCCTATCCCGCTGTTTCGGGATGGGCTTTTTAATTCTCCCACGCAAGCCTTTGCACTCTTTTTTACATCTTCTATAAATAACGTGTTTAATTAGAATGGATATGAATCAGTCTTTTGTGTGAAATTAATCACATAAAAAGAGGGGACTTTTTTAAAAACTGAGTATTAAAATATATATAAATAATCCAATTTAATCATTTTTAATTAAATTTTTTTTTATGAGAAAACTCTTGATTTTAACACCAGCTTTTTTATTACTAATGGGCGGTCTTTTAGCTCAACAAAACCCCAAATGGGATTATCCTATTAAGCCAGGAACAGATGCCTGGGCATCTTTACATTCAAGCAAGGAAATGATTGAAGTATGTGAAATTCCAGCAAATATTCTTCCTTCATTATCAACAGCAAGTTTAGCTGATTTGTGTTTAAATTATCCCCTTCTTGGTGACATGTTATTAGCCAGTAATTTTCAGGAAGGATTTGATCACTTAAGTAAATCTTTTAATGGTTTTCAGGAATTATTCACAAGACAGGATGCTGGATTTGCCTTATTAAATATTTATAAAAAATTCGACTTAGCTTCATTCCATGCAAATAAAAAAACAAAGTTTAGAAATGTTTTTTTTGATATGTGTATAGATGTGGTTATGGCTCAACCTGTTTTTTTGGAAAAATTGAATTCAGCGCAGGAAACAATACTTATAAATGAATCATTGAGGAAATTGAAGATTAGGCAACAAATTGGAGATTCGTTCTATAGACAAAAAACAACTGCCGTTATATTGTCTAGGTTACTTACAAAAAATAATTCTATGCTCAGCGAAAATAATCAGTATGGAAATGATAAATATCTCGTACTAAATAATTATTTCATTCTGGAGGATGAATCAATGATTGATAAAATTATACAACAGACTGAATCCTATCTTGTCAAATGATTAAAAATTATCACCTATATATTATTTTAGTTTTTCTTTATTTCTTTTTATTCAGTTGTGAAAAAGAAAAAGTAGAACCTGTTTGCAACATTGAACATACTATTGACGCGTATGATTTCCCTATAAAACCCGGAACTCCTGAATGGGAACAATTAAATTCAAGCAGTGAAATGGATTCTGTTTTACAAATACCTGAAAATATATTACAGAATATCTCAACTGAAGGTTTAATTGAAACTGTATTGAATTATCCAAGGTTTGGGGATCTCTATTTTCTTGATGATTATCAACTTGCGTTTGATCGGTTAATCGAGCATTTTAATGGTTTTCAGGAGCTATTAACGCGAAATGATGCTGCGATACATTTATTTAGCAGATACGCTCTAATGCACTCTGAATGTAATGAAAATAATTGGCCATCGATAAATGGACCAGGAAGCAGTACATCATTTTCATTTGCATTTATCGAAATCATCATTGCTCAATACGCAATTCTAGATCAATTTGATGATGATGAACTTATGACTGTTTTGGAAGAAACAATACATAAGTATGAAGAGAAAAACAGGTATGACTTTTCAGTGTTTTCAAAAAAGCATACAATTCTTATTGCAGGCCGAATAATGTTTTTAAACAATTATACTCCTTTTATCACAGAATACAATACTAATATTTATATTAAAGAATTCGTGGACAAAGTTATGTTGAATAGTAATTTCGAAACACTTGATCTTGTTTATGAATACGCAAAAAC
>JAOZUV010000067.1:0-7842 GCA_029938505.1 Bacteroidales bacterium
AAAGGTTGAAGAACCTATGATACGTTCTTATGTATTTGTAAAAAGTAGTGAAAAAGAATATTACGATATTTTAAATACAATAGGAGCTGTTCGTTATGTGACTTTTGAGGGAAAAGCAGCAGCGATACCAGAATGGCAAATCGAAGCAATGAGAAGGATGCTGGATTATAATTTACCACATCAATATTCTGACGAACGATTTTTTAAAGGTGAGCAAATAAAAATAACAGAAGGTCCTTTAAAGGGACTAGAAGGAGAGGTTGTTGCAAATTCGGAAGGCAAACAAAAAGTAATTATTCGAATTGCAAATATTGGATATTCATTAGTTATTAAAAGTCCATTGGTTTTTGTAAAAAATTTATCAAATAAATGAAACTACTGTGAAAAAACTCAAATCATCTAAAAACTTTGCCCTCATTGGTGCAGCTGGATATATCGCTCCACGACACATGAAAGCCATTAAAGAAACAGGAAATAATTTACTATCAGCTCTTGATCCTTTTGATAGTGTAGGTATAATCGACAGTTACTTCCCTAAGGCTGATTTTTTTACTGAACCTGAGCGATTTGACAGGCATCTAGATAAAAAAAGAAGAAATGGAGGAGGTAAAATTGACTTTGTAAGTATTTGCTCTCCAAACTATTTACACGATGCTCACATCCGTATGGCCTTAAGAAACGAAGCTCACACCATTTGTGAAAAACCCATCGTATTAAATCCATGGAATATTGATGCTCTTCAGGAAATCGAGAAAGAAAGTGGGAAACGAATATATAATGTACTCCAACTAAGATATCATCAAAGTATCATCGATTTAAAAAAGAAAATTGATAATGGTCCAAAAGATAAAATTTATGATGTTGATTTAAGTTATATCACATCGCGAGGTCATTGGTATTTTATTTCATGGAAAGGTGATCATGAAAAATCTGGAGGAGTAGCAACAAATATTGGGGTTCATTTTTTCGATATGTTGACCTATATTTTTGGCAAGTGTAGAATCAACATTATCCATAAACTTGACCCGCACACAAATGCTGGTTTTTTAGAACTTGAAAAAGCAAGAGTCAGGTGGTTTTTGAGTGTTGACGATAAAAATCTCCCACAAGAAGCTATCAAAAAAAATCAACGAACGTGTAGATCTATAAGTATTGAAGGAAAAGAAATTGAATTCTCTGATGGATTTACTGATTTACATACATTGGTTTACAAAGATATTTTAAATGGGAATGGTTTTTCATTAGAAGATGCCCGCCCAAGTATTGAGCTGGTTCAAAATATCAGAAACTCAAAATCTGTAGGATTAAAAGGAGATTATCACCCATTTTTAAAAAAATAAATTTCTAGATTAATAAAATGAATAAAAAAACCAATATCGCAATTATCGGACTCGGATACGTTGGTCTCCCACTCTCTGTCGAATTTGCGAAAAAATTCTCTGTCATTGGATTTGACATTAAACAAGAGAGGGTTGATGAATTAAATCGGGGTCATGATCCAACACTGGAAGTTGAAGACAAAAATCTCCAATCCGTTCTAAAAAGCACCCAACAATTAGAAGCTAATAGCGGTTTATATCTAACAACATCAATCGAAGACATTAAACATTCCAATATTTATATTATTGCCGTCCCTACCCCTACTGATAAAAATAATCGTCCAGATTTAACCCCCCTAATTAAATCATCAGAAACAGTGGCTAAAGTATTAAACGACGGAGACATTGTAATTTACGAATCAACAGTTTACCCCGGTGCAACAGAAGAAGATTGTGTTCCAATTCTAGAAAAAGTCTCCGGGAAAAAAATAAACAAGCACTTTTTTGTAGGTTATTCTCCCGAACGTATCAATCCTGGAGATAAAATTCATACATTAACTACTATCAAAAAAGTTACCTCAGGATCTACACCCGAAACAGGAAAGATTGTTGACAATCTATATAAAGAAATTATTACTGCAGGAACCCATCTCGCTACAAGCATAAAAGTTGCTGAAGCAGCAAAAGTGATTGAAAATTCTCAACGAGATATTAACATTGCTTTTGTAAATGAACTTTCAAAAATTTTTAACCGTATGGGAATTGATACCCTCGAAGTTTTGGAAGCAGCTGGCACAAAATGGAATTTTTTACCATTTAGACCTGGATTAGTGGGCGGACATTGCATAGGTGTTGATCCTTTTTATTTGGCTCAAAAAGCTCAAGAAGTGGGTTATCATCCTGAAATTATTTTAGCTGGCCGCCGAGTAAATGATTCTATGGGAGCATATGTAGCAGGAGAGCTTGTTAAACTTATGCTCAAAGCAGGAAAACTAATAAAAAATGCTAAGGTATTAATGCTGGGAATTACATTTAAAGAAAACTGCCCTGATATCAGAAATACAAGGGCAATAGATATTTATAGAGAACTTGAATCCTATGGAGTAAATGTAGACATATTTGACCCCTGGGCGGATATAAATGAAGTTAAAGAAGAGTATAATATTGAGATGTTAGATGTTTCAATTGATGAGCTTTCAACTGAATACAATGCTATAATATTGGCAGTTTCACATAATGAATTTAAACAAATTGATTTAAAAGCTCATAAAAATAAAAAAACCATAATATTTGATGTCAAAGGAATTTTGCCAAAAGAATTTGTAGATGCAAGATTATAAGTAAAACAATATCAACTAATCATGAATACTCTTTCTAATTCTCAAACTTAATATCATTCACATAAAATGAAAATTTTAGTAACTGGTGGAGCAGGATTTATTGGAAGTAATCTTGTGGAAACATTATTAAGACAAAACAATAAAGTTGTTTGTCTAGATAATTTTTCGACTGGTTATTATAAAAATGTAAAACCATTTTTGTCAAATCCAGATTTCACATTAATTGAAGGAGATATTAGAATATCCGCAGATTGTGAAAAAGCTATTCAAGGTGTTGATTATGTTTTTCATCAAGCAGCATTAGGGTCAGTTCCAAGATCAATAAAAGATCCTAGCACTACAAATGAAGTTAATATACAAGGTTTTCTGAATATGCTGATTGCTTCAAGAGATGCTAATGTAAAACGCTTTGTATATGCTGCCAGTTCATCAACTTATGGCGACTCTAAAAAACTTCCAAAAACAGAAGAAAACATTGGACGCCCATTAAGTCCTTATGCAGTTACAAAATATGTGAACGAACTTTATGCAGATGTATTTGCAAGAACATACGAAATGGAATGTATAGGTTTGCGTTATTTTAATGTATTTGGGGAAAATCAGGACCCCAATGGTGCATATGCTGCGGTAATTCCTTTATGGGTAAAACAATTAATAAATCATGAGTCACCCATTATTAATGGAGATGGAAGCTTTAGCCGAGATTTTACATATATTGAAAATGTAATTCAAGCTAATATTTTAGCAATGCGAACTTCTTTTGAAAAAATAAGGTCAAAAGAAAAAGATTATACTCATGAGGTATTTAATGTTGCATTTGGAGGAAATACAAATTTGATCACACTTTTTAATACTTTAAAAAATAATCTTGCAAACTTCGATTCAGCCATTTCTTTAATTGAACCCATTTTTGGTTCTTTTAGAGATGGAGATATTCCTCATTCACAAGCCTCTATTGAAAAAGCCAAAACCCGATTAGGATACAAACCCGATTTTGATGCAATTCAAGGATTCAAATTAGCTTGTGATTGGTATTTTAATGAGTTTAATAAAGATTGAGGTTGAGATTAAATATAATGTAATAGCAATTATGTATAAAAGTTTTACAGATATGTCAGTTTGGAAAGAATCATTAAATCTTTCCGAAAGAATATTTAAACTATCTCTTAGCTTGCCAAAATGCGAAGCATTACCGCTAATATCGCTGAAGCCTTTGGTCGTAGCACATCAAAAGATAAAAACAGATTCTATACCATTGCTAAAAGTTCAGCATTTGAAACTCAAAGTCATTTGCTTTATGGACAAAAAGTTAATTATTTTGAGGAAAATAAAGTAAGTGACATATTTCAGTTATATAATCAATTAATATTTGACCTCAATAAAATTATAAAATCCCTTTCTCAATCTTAACCTTAACCTCAGTCTTAACTTTAACCTTTTTACTATCTTTGCCAACTTTACATTGTCCGCCGAAACTTTAGTGGCGGCAGAACTAATAAGCCGTAACCCGAAAAATGAACAATTATAACTTATCCAATTTACGTCAACTCGAAGCCGAATCAATCCACATCATTCGTGAGGTAGCAGCTGAATTTGAAAATCCAGTTATGCTTTACTCCATTGGGAAGGATTCATCAGTTATGGTTCGCTTGGCAGAAAAAGCTTTTGCACCAGGCAAAGTACCTTTTCCATTAATGCATATCGATTCAAAATGGAAATTCGGAGAAATGGTTGAATTCCGCGATAAATATGCTAAAGAAAAAGATTGGGATTTAATTGTTCATTACAATAAAGAAGGATTTGAAACAGGTGTTGGCCCATTTTCTCACGGGAGTAAGGTTCACACTGATATTATGAAAACTCAGGCCTTATTAGCTGGTTTAGATAAATATGGTTTTGATGCAGCTTTTGGTGGTGCTCGTCGAGATGAAGAAAAATCAAGAGCCAAAGAACGAATCTATTCTTTCCGCGATCGTTCTCATCAATGGGATCCTAAAAACCAACGCCCCGAATTATGGAATATTTATAATGCCAAAGTTCAAAAGGGTGAATCTATTAGAGTGTTCCCAATTTCCAACTGGACAGAACTTGATATTTGGCAATATATCCGATTAGAAAACATTCCAATTGTTCCTCTGTATTATGCAAAAAAACGCCCAATTGTTGAGTATAATGGTGCAATGGTTTTGGTTGATGATAAGAGAATGCCAAAAGAATTAGCTGAGCAAGCAAAAATGAGGATGGTTAGATTCAGGACCTTAGGTTGCTATCCTTTAACTGGAGCTGTAGAATCAGAAGCCGATACCATTGAAAAAATAGTTGAAGAAATGATGACCACGACCGTTTCGGAACGTACGACCCGAGTGATTGATTTTGATCAAGAAGGAAGCATGGAGCAGAAAAAGAGAGAAGGGTACTTCTAGATAAAACAAACAAATTGTTTACAAATGAGATTTCTCGCTCTCTCGAAATGACAAGTTTGCATTTTACATTAAAAAGTAAACAAACTATAAATAAGCACTTATAAAATTCCGAACAAGAAATAGCATGACAGACACAACCCTCGACATAAAAGAATTCCTTGACCAGGACGAAAAAAAGGATCTACTAAGACTACTAACTGCAGGTTCAGTTGATGACGGAAAATCAACATTGATTGGGCGTTTATTATTCGATAGCAAAAAATTGTATGATGATCAACTTTCAGCATTAGAGCGCGATAGTAAGCGCATGGGTCATGCAGGTGAGGATATAGATTATGCTTTATTGTTGGATGGATTAAAAGCTGAACGTGAACAAGGAATTACAATTGACGTAGCCTATAGATATTTCTCAACCAACAAACGAAAATTCATCATTGCTGATACACCTGGCCACGAGCAATACACCAGGAACATGGTAACTGGTGCCTCTACTGCTAATTTAGCCATATTGCTGGTTGATGCCCGCACAGGCGTAATCACACAAACTAAACGCCATACCTATATTGTTTCCCTTTTGGGAATAAAACATGTGGTAGTTGCCATTAATAAAATGGATTTGGTAGATTTCAATCAAGAGCGATACGATGAAATTTGTGCTGACTATAAAAACTTTATTACTGGATTAAATATTCCTGATATTAGTTTCATTCCAATTTCTGCCCTTAAAGGCGATAATGTGGTTGATAAATCTGAACACATGAATTGGTATCATGGAAAATGCATGCTTGAATTTTTGGAAACTGTTCATGTTGGAAGTGATCGTAATTTCGAAGATTTACGATTTCCAGTTCAATTTGTAAATCGTCCAGATATAAATTTTAGAGGTTTCTCTACGACACTTGCTTCTGGAGTCATTAAAAAAGGTGATACAATCAAAGCATTGCCATCTGGGCAAACATCAGTTGTCACAAGCATCCTTGGTTCTGCTGGGGAAATAGAAAAAGCTTTTCCCCCACAAGCAATTACTATCACTCTCAAGAATGAGATTGATATTTCAAGAGGAGAAATGATTGTTCACCCTGATAATATGCCACGCATTGAACGACATTTCGAAGCAATGCTCGTTTGGATGGATGAAAAGGCTATGAATCCTAAAACTCAATTCTATATTAAGCATACTACCAATACAACTAAGGCACGATTCGATCAGATAAAATACAAGGTAGATGTGAATACCATGGAAAAGTCTGAGATTGGACATTTAGAGTTGAATGAAATTGGACGAGTTGTTTTGACCACTGTAAAACCATTATTTTTTGATCCATACAAAACAAACCGAGAAACTGGTTCATTTATCCTCATTGATCCCGTAAGTAATAATACGTGTGCAGTTGGTATGATTATCGACAAATTGCAAGACAAAGATTTACATTCTCGCATTACAGATTTAGATAAAGAAAAAATTATCCGAGGTAAGGCTTTAATCAGTACTGAAGAACGAGAAGCAAGAAATAATCAAAAAGGAGCGACCATTTGGATAACAGGTTTGCATGGATCAGGAAAAAATAATTTGGCCTATATGCTCGAACGCAGATTGTTTGAAATGGGAGCAACAGCTGTTTTAATGGATGGAAGCACAATAAGATCTGGTCTATCAAAAGAACTCGACTTCTCCCCTGCTGACCGCGCTGAACATCTACGTCGAGTAGCAGAAGTTTGTAAAGTATTAAATGATCAGGGAATTATTACCATCTGTTCATTTATTTCACCTAAAGAAAATATTCGCCAGCAAGTTTCCAATATCATTGGCAAAGAAAGATTCAACGAAATTTATATGAATTCTGATCTTGAATTCTGTAAAAAACACAAACCTAAATTCTATAAAAAAGTAGAAGAAGGAAAACTACTATTTGTTCCAGGAATTGATGAAGAGTTTGAAAAACCTAAACAAGCTGCATTGACTCTTTGTCCAGAAAACGAAAGCAAAAATATTGAAGATATTATTGATCATTTGAAAAACCACAAAATTTTTCCGATAAAATAAATAGGTCAAAGCTTTTGTATCAATTCTTAATCTAGTTTCTGGATTACCACATGGGCATGCTGTAGCATTATTCTTACCCTTTTTTTAATTGTCATAAATTAACAAAAAAAGAAAATTGTAATTAAAATATTAATACTGAAAGGCTAAAGAATAATCCCGTGATCTATTCAAATACTGAATTAATTTCTTTTCTACAAGATTCATTTATATAGTTAAAATAATTGGTTATTGAAATAAGTAAATAAGAATACTCCAATCTCAATAAACTATTTAATATTATAATTAATAATACTATTTAAAAATGCATAAAATTCCAGTTAATAACAATAGCAAGCGATTAAATATATTAGTATCAGGATTAGTTTGGAGTGGTTCATCTGCTATTATTGATTTACTTTCTGAATATGATGGAATTTATTCTTTTCCAATAGAGTTTGATGACTTTAGAAAACCCAATATGATAGGGGATCTATTAGAAAAAGAATACGATCTAAAAATCCCTTCTAAACTTCCAAGAGGAATTAGTCGAAAATTATACTTAAAGTATTTTTTCTTACCAGATTACATTTCATTTTTTGTATGTAAAATATTAGGCTGGAATCTTCAGCTGTATAAAGAAAAGAAATTATGGCTAAAATATGTTTATTCTATAATTGAATTAAATAAGTTAATCACAGTCGAAAAAGATTATAATAAAAGAATAGCTTATGCAAAAA
>JAOZUV010000067.1:7852-8593 GCA_029938505.1 Bacteroidales bacterium
GCATTGGGGAAATTTTTTCACCTCAGAAAAAAGCCATTTTGTATGATCAAGCTATTATACCTGAATCACATTTAAATTCATGGCCAATCGTATTTGAACCTTTTAAAATTATTTTTGTGTACAGAAATCCAAAAGATCAAGTAGCTGATTTGCTTAAAACTTCAGGAATTTTGGAAAATATACCCTGGTCAGTAAAAGTTATATTTGGGTTAGATAAAGAAAGTAGAAGGGCATTAAAGGTATTTCTTGACACAACACTTATGAGAATGAAAAAAATAAATGAAATCATAAACAAACTAGGAGGTGATGTTGTATTAGCAATTGATTTTGAAGGTATGGTTACTAATTATGAGGAATATAAGCTTAAAATTGAAGAATTTTTAGGGCCAAATATTGGCATGCACATAAATAAAAAGAAATTATTTGATCCACAAAAATCAATCAAAAACATTGGTATATGGCCTGATTATCTTCAAGATCTTAATTTATTAAATCTTGAAGAACATGAAAAATGGTATAATGAAATGTTAAAATCAAATAGTGTTTTAAAGAATTAAATTATTATTTTAATAATAGCCTTCTAGCTTAATACATAAAATTTTACACAATTTTATAAATAAATAATTATGTCGAAAGTTGCTTTAATTACTGGAGTTACCGGACAGGATGGTGCCTATCTTTCTGAGTTTCTATTAAAAAAAGGCTATAAGGTTCATGGAATCAAGAGACGATCATCTCTGT
>JAOZUV010000068.1 GCA_029938505.1 Bacteroidales bacterium
TGTATTTATATTCGCCCCATGGGTTTGTCCAGTCAACGGTTCCTCCACCTGGATCATCAGGTGTTTTGCTATGGTATAATGAAGAATCAAATATTAAAACACCTGATGTGCCTGGTCCACCTAAAAATTTATGAGGAGAAAAGAAGATTCCATCCAATTTTTCCATGGGATCTTCGGGGTGCATATCTATATCCACATAAGGTGCAGAAGCCGCATAATCAGCAAAACAAACACCACCAAATTTATGCATGATTTTGGCAATCTTATGAATAGGAGGTATAACTCCAGTTACATTTGAGCAAGCAGAAAATGATCCAATTTTAAATGGACGATCTTCATATTTTTTTAGCTGTTCGCGTAAAGCATCTAAATCTATTAACAAATCTTTATCAGGAGGAATTACGACAACTTCGGTATTCGTTTCATACCATGAAGTTTGATTTGAATGATGTTCCATATGGGAAATAAAAACAACTGGTTTTATTCGTTTTTCCTGACATCCGGTATCTGTCATTAATCCACATCCTTTTAAACCCATGATTCGTTGCAATTTATTCACCACTGATGTCATTCCAGATCCAGCTGTAATAATAACATCATTTGGACCCGCATTTACATGCTTTTTGATCAATTTTTGAGCCCAATGGTAAGACTTGGTTGTTAATGTTCCCGTTTCACTGGTTTCGGTATGTGTATTGGCAACCCAAGGTCCAAAAACCTTAGTCATTTGCTTTTCGATAGGAGCATAGAGACGTCCGCTTGCTACCCAATCAGCATAAATTAAATTTTTAGTCCCATAAGGAGTTTTGATTTTTAAATTATTACCAATTGTGTTTTTTCTGAATTTTTTGAAATGTTTTTTCATTACTTTCATCCTTTAGCTTAACAGTCTGATTTAATCTATGATTTCATAAGATTGCAAATTTAAGACAATTCTATTACTAATATGGGTGAATCTGTAAGTAAAAATTATTGCATTATACCTTTAGAAACTTTAATTAATCCAATCTTAACATTTCCACCTTCAGCTTGAACGCTGATCCAATTATTATCATCGCTAAACCATTTATATTGAGTACCAACATTAACAAGGTGAATATTATTTTCTTGTTTGGATGTGAGACGAATAATAACCCCACCATTTTTGGTTTTATCTTTACCATAATTCACAATTAACCTTAGGTTTCCAAGTGATTCCGACTCTTTAATGATAAAATATAAATAATTTGATTTACGATCTTTAATCGGAATAGGAGTGAAGGGCAATTGTTTGAGTTCGCCACTTTGAATACTAAGGTCTGTTTCATTAATAATTGCGATGGTTGCTTTGGCGAAAAGATTTGTAATTTCATTAACTTTATTCAGAGCATAAGCTTCTTTTGGCAAGAGTTTATTTGCTTCTTGATAAGATGACAATGCTTTTTCATACACCTTGACCTTATAAAAGCGATCTCCATCTGCAACAAATTTATCATAATTAACTTTTGCTTTTCGATAGTTTTCAGCAATGATTGTATTTATTTCATTTGTCTTTTGTTTTGGATAGCTTTCGTTTGGTTTCAAAACACCTGCCTCTTTCAAAGCTGCTATTGCATCTTCATATTTATTCAAGCTGTATAAACTGTCGGCACTAATAATAATTTTGTCGTAAGCTAATTGAAGCGCAATGGCTCTTTGTTCTAAAATATTTTTAATCAGTAATAATTGATCTTGTGAATATTCTTCTTCTTTCTTAAAACTCAATGCTTTTTGATATTCAAATTGAGCATTGGCATAATCCTCATTTTCGAAATAAGTATCTGCTAATTGGATTGCATTTTGATAGTTTTGATCAGCTGTTTGTTGGGCAGTAATTCGTTCTAAAATTAAATTGATTTCACTTAGTTTTTCTTTTGGATAATTTTCTTCTGGTTTTAAATCACAGGCTTCTTCAAACTTTAGTTTTGCTGAAACAAAATTTTCATTCTGGAATAAATCTTCCGCTTTGTGAAGAACTAATTGATATCGTTCAAGCAGGGCCTTCTCTACAGCAATTTTCTTTTCTGTTTTAGTAATCGTATTAATTTTTTCTGTAGGATAAGTGTTTTTTGGAAAAAGCTTAGAAGCTTCTGTATACGATTGCTTGGCTTCTGAATAATCTTTAGCTGCAAGAAACAAATCAGCATTGCTAATGAATTTATTATACTTTACTAAAAGCGCAGCTGCAGCTTCCTCAACCTTCACTTCCTCGGTAATTTGAGCAAGCATACTTATGGGGTGTTTCTCATCAGGTTTTAATCGATTGGCAAATTCAAATTGAGAACGAGCTTTTTTCCATTGTTTTTGAGCAATATATTGATCTCCTTGTATTACGGCATTATTGAAATCTTCGAGTTCGGAAGTGGCCTTTGTTTGAATGGCAAGAATGACTTTGTCCAACATTTCTTTTGGATAAATTTCACGTGGTTTAATGGATAATGCTTCTTCATATTTCAATTTAGCATTTGCCAAATCTTTTACCATATAATATTCGTCAGCATTTTCTACAACTTGCTCATATATTTCGAGTTGAGCAATTAAAGGCGCCAATTCTTTTATTCTTCGGTTTGGCAATTCCTTATCAGGAAATAATTTGTTAGCCTGCTGAAAGGCTTCTAAGGCATTTTTCCATTCTGCCTGATTGAAGAAGTTCTCAGCTTTTTCAAGGGTTTCATCATAAATCGTTTGCTTTTTACTTAAATCTTGTAATTCAAAAGCGATGTCTTCCAATCGTTGTTTTGGATGTAATTGATTAGGATATAAACCTAAAGCATATTGATATTCTAATCGTGCATCTGCATATTTATTGAGGTCATAAAAACGATCACCTGTTTTAATAGCCTCTTGATAATCGGCACTTAAGGCTGTATTATCATTGATAATTTGAGTGATTTTGCTAATTTGTTTTTGTGGATATTCTTCAAAAGAAAAAAGCTTAAACGCTTCATTATAGGCATTGATGGCTTCTTGGTATTCTTCGTTTTTAAAATGTTTATCTGCTTTTTGTAGATAAGAAGAATATTGAATGCGCTCGGGAGTTTGAGCACTCATTAATTCAATGCACTCATTGATTCGTTTCGTGGCAAATTCATCTTCTTTTTTAAAACGCAAAACATATTGATACGATGCCTTGGCATTCATATAATCACCTTTAATAAAGTAATTATTAGCTGATTGTATCGCTTCTTTATATTTACTACTTTGACTAAAAGCAGATTGTGATCCAATTAGGAGTAAAAAAGTGAGAAAAAGAATTTTGAAAGAAACAAGTCTCATTTTTGTTTTTGATAATTTATTATTGGCTTGAGAATCAAGAATTGAAAACGATTTTTAATGGTAAATATTGTTTAAACTTTGGCTTCAATAATGCCATCTTTTATTTTTAGGATTCGATCCGACATATTGGCTAATTCTTTATTATGAGTGACGATGACAAATGTTTGATTGAACTCTTTCCGTAATTGAAAAAATAATTTATGCAATTCAATAGCCGCAGTCGAGTCTAAATTTCCTGAGGGTTCATCAGCCAAGATAATGGCTGGTTTATTGATTAAGGCTCGTGCAACGGCTACTCTTTGTTGTTCGCCACCCGAAAGCTCCGAGGGTTTATGATCTGCACGATCTTTTAGATTTAGGAAATCCAGCAATTTCATGGCTTCAGCTTCGGCTTCTTTTTTTGATCGCTTTGCAATAAAAGCAGGAATACAAATGTTTTCGAGAGCCGTAAATTCAGGCAGCAAATGATGAAATTGAAATACAAAACCAATCTGCGTATTACGGAATTCAGCCAATTTTTTATCATTGAGTTTATTGACTTCGACCTGATTAATTTTTAAGGAACCTTTTTCAAGTTTATCAAGTGTTCCAATAATTTGAAGTAGGGTAGATTTTCCAGCACCTGATGCTCCCACTATACTTATAATCTCTCCTTTCTTAATGTTCAGATTGATTCCTTTCAGAACTTTTAAGTTTCCAAATGATTTATGGATGTCTTGGGTTTGTATCATCTATAGTGCTTTATTGCAAACTTACATAAAGTTTTTTCTGAAAACAATACTCTGGCTTCATGAAAAAACTTTATGGAAGTTCCCTACTGTGAGATTAATTTTTGCATCATTTGAGTGTATAAAAATTAATCTTTCACAGAGGAAATATAAAAAATACAGAGAATTTTGGATAGCCTTTCTCAATCAATAAAATATTCTTATAAATTATTGAAATAATATGGGGACAATTTTGAGCTTTTTGAATAAAGCAGTAATAAGCTTTTTAATTAACTTTATAAAATTAACCTATGAGAAAGAAAGAAAGAAAGAAAGAAAGAAAGAAAGAATTATTTGAAAATTGGAATTCTGTTATTTGGGATTTCAATATTGCTATGGAATTGTAAAAAGGAAGAAAAATTAGTAAAAGACGAAACTGGCATTCCTGAACTATTACAACTTAATTTTAATTCCAAGGATTTCAAAAAAACGATACCTTATGAGTATGTTGTTGATTGGACTAATCCTCAAAAACATTATTCTGAAGAATTAAAATTATCCTATTATGAATTTCCAATAAACTATTTAACGCCTTTAAACCCCAATACATTGAATAAACAAAAAGGGGCAGGAAATTATTACATTAAATTTAAAATTATTGCCACTGAAAACAATGATAATGAGTATAGCTATTATGCTGTCAAATTTTATCAAGATGTTGATTTATTGGATAATGAATTAATTAATTCGAAAGTTAATTTTAATGATACTAAAAATTTTACCGGTACAATTAATCTTTTTGATAAAGAAGGAGATTTGGGTTTTGCAAAAAAACTTAAAAATGGTTGTTTAAAAGAAGGAAAAGTATATTATTATAATGAGTTTGCATCATCATTAAAAACAGTATCGAATGATTGCTATACCATTACTGTCCATCATTATACAGATTGGTATAAATATTATCCTGATTTAGGTATTTACATTTTTGATGGAGTATCATATGATGGGAGCACATCTGAAACCTTTTGCGAGGACTCAGGAGGAGCCTATCCGGATTTACCTGAGGATTATTTAGAGGTTGCTGTTGGGTCTGGTACATACACTGATACTAGCAATGATACTACTTTAGTTGAAATAGATGAACTTGTGGAGTTACCTTGTCCGGGAGATCCTATAATTAATGTGGAACTTGCACCACAACTAGGTTCTTCAGGAATTAGTGGGGGAATGTTTGGATGTACAAGATATGGTGGTACTGACTGTACTAGTGCTGATGGTAGAAACAAAAAGCATAGAGGTATTGATTTAAAAAATCCGTATGGTTCTCCTATTTATGCCATGTATGATGGAACTATATATTCTGCCAAACATGATCCAGAAGGGGGAGGGTATTTTACTAGAATTCAAAGCACCGTTAATGGGGAGGTTATTTTGACTGAATATCACCATTTACAAGAAGGCAATAGAGTTGAAGAAAACACTGATGGTACTTTAAGATACGTTAGTGCAGGTGATATTATTGGATACCAAGGGGAATCCGGCAATTTAAAGGATGCTATAGCACGTGGAGATTGTGAGTCGCATTTACATATAGGTGTATTGCTTCATGATGGAACAAATGCGTGGAGTTTTGATAATTATGATTTTGTTAATGCTAGAGATTATTTAAACACATATATCAGAGATGATGGAATAACCTTATTAAATGACTGTAATAACTAAAAACCAAAAAAAATATGAAAAATTTATTATTTATAATATTTATTGTATCTGCAATAAATATACAATGCCAACCAAATCCAAATTTGTTAACACAAACCGAATTTGATAATATAAAAATTAATGGGATTAGCCTGAAAAGTATTATGGATTCAAATGGAAGTCCAACCATTATAGAAAATTTATTAGGAATATCAAATAGTAAAGAAATTGATTCAGATGGAGATTTTAATCATTTTGACTATGATGGGCTTCGCATAGGATTTTCTGCGATGATGTCGGATGATAGAAGTTTTGTACTTTCTGCATTTCGCATTACCGATAATCGAGCCAGTATTACTATTAAAAACACAACCTTTACAATTGGAGATAATATTAGTTTGTTGGGTAATGTAATATTTAGTGTGAGTACAGATGGTAGTAATAGTATTATATTTAAAATTGCTGCAAATTATAATAATTATATTGCAATTGATTTTAATCAAACAACAAATATTATCACCAAGATTATTTATATAGAAATAACATAAATCATTTGATTAAAATAACTAAAGAAAGCACAAAGTGATTTTTGTGCTTTCTTTAGTTATTCTCTTTTTAGTCATTAATTTTTTTCGTTAATATACCTAAAGCTTAATATTTCTGTTTTATTTATAAATCTTTATTTATAAGAGTCCATCGTTCATTATAAAAAAAGAAATCTGTACTTTTGATATTTAATTCTGTACATAAAAAATATTGATAATGAATATACACGAATATCAAGGAAAATCACTTTTAAAAAACTTTGGAGTTGTTGTACCCGAGGGCTTTGTAGCTGACTCTCCAGCCAAAGCAGTGGAAATGGCTAAAGCTTTACAACAAAAAACAGGTACGAAATTTTGGGTTGTTAAGGCTCAAGTTCATGCCGGTGGACGAGGTAAAGGCGGAGGAGTAAAATTGGCTAAAAACTTGGATGAAGTGCATGACATTGCTAAACAAATTATTGGGATGCATTTGGTTACTCCACAAACAACGGCCAAAGGTAAATTAGTACAGAAAGTTTTGGTTCAGCAGGATGTTTATTATCCGGGTGCTTCCGAAATTCAAGAATTTTATATTTCTGTTTTATTAAATCGACAGACAGGACGAAATATGATCGTTTATTCTCCTGAAGGAGGAATGGATATTGAGCATGTGGCTGAAGCAACTCCCGAATTAATTTTTAAAGAAGAAATTAATCCTTCGGTTGGCATCATGCCTTTTCAGTGTCAAAAAGTAGCATATAACTTTGGTTTAGAGGGTAAAGCCTTTAAAATGATGGTCAACTTTGTAGAAGCTTTATACAAAGCCTATGTGGGTTCTGATGCTTCTTTATTTGAGATTAATCCTGTGGTGAAAACTTCGGATGATCAAATCATGGCTGTAGATGCCAAAGTGGCCATTGATAATAATGCCCTTTACCGTCATTGTGATATTGCTGAAATGCGTGATTTGAATGAGGAAGATCCTATTGAGGTTGAAGCTTCAAAATTTGATTTAAATTATGTGAAGTTAGATGGTAATGTGGGTTGTATGGTAAATGGTGCCGGACTGGCCATGGCTACCATGGACATAATAAAATTATCGGGTGGTGAGCCTGCTAATTTTTTGGATGTTGGTGGATCAGCAGATGCAAAAAGGGTAGAGGAAGCTTTTCGGATTATTTTGAAAGATCCTAATGTTGAGGCTATCTTGGTAAATATATTTGGTGGTATTGTGCGTTGCGATAGGGTTGCAGCTGGTGTTATTGAAGCAGTTAAATCAATTGACGAGCTAAATATTCCATTGATTGTACGCTTACAAGGAACCAATGCTGAAGAGGCTAAAGTCTTGATTGATGAATCAGGAATGAAAGTGCATTCAGCTATTGCTTTGGAAGATGCGGCTAAATTGGTTACTGAAGTTTTGAAATAAGAAGTATTAAATTTTGTCATTCTGATTTTATTTCAATATTTTACAATCCAAAATTTAGATTCTGAATCCCCGTCTAAATGGACGGGTAGGCGGTTTAGAATGACGAAATTTTATTTTTTGAGTTTCCATCTGCGGTGTGACCATAACCATAAATGAGGATGTCTTTTTATGGATGATTCTAATTTCTCGGCAAATCTATCAATGAGTTCAAAGTCTTTCAAATCTTCCATATTTTCAGCTAATGGGTAGAATTCAATTTCGTAAACTCCTCTTGATTTTTTAATCATCTCGGAATAAATCACAACCTGATTGATTTTTTTTGCAATTCGTTCAGTACCTACAAAAAAGGCAGTATCCTGATTCATAAAATGAGTCCAGTGTTTGGCACTACTTTGTCGTGGACTTTGATCTCCTACCATAAAAGTAAAAGTTAGTTTTTCTTTTTTAGCATAATTAGCTAGGGTTTTATACCCTTTCCCCGATTCAACAGCTATTAATCCAAAACGTTCTCGTGATAGCTTCATGAATTGGTCGAAATAATTACTAGATAATTTACGATAAAAAGTCATGACTTGATGAGGAAGGATGAAAGGCAGAAACACCAGCCATTCCCAATTCCCTAAATGTCCGGAATAAAGAATTACACTTTTGTTTTTGTCAAAATATGCTTGAATGAGTTCTGGATTTTTTACAATAAATCGTTTTTTTATTTGTTTTTCATTAATGCTAAAAACCTTTATTGTTTCTATCATAATGTCACAAAAATGGCTGTAAAAAGCTTTTTCAATATTCCGAATTTCATTTTTTTCTTTATCAGGAAAAGCATTTTGAAGATTTAATGAAACAACTTTGCGTCTGTATCTTACGATATAAAAAATAATTATAAAGAAAAAGTCAGAAAG
>JAOZUV010000069.1 GCA_029938505.1 Bacteroidales bacterium
TCGAACTATCAACGCCCCCCGAAACCAATGCTGCAATCTTCATTTAATCATTTTTTTCGCAAAGGTAACCAATTTGAAAATAATACAATACCCCTAAAGTCTTTATATTAAAGGAAAAACGATATGTATTTAAATTGAATATAAATTTTTGAGGACACTTTATTTGTCCTCAAAATGATTTAGTTTTGTCAGTCGTTATGCAACCATAAACATATCGAAATAATAAACACAGCATGAAAAAAACAATTATTAGTTTAGTCGTATTATTGATAATAGGTCAATTGAGTATTGCCCAACATATCGAAATCCATTTAAAAAAAGACAAAACAGAAAGGGATACAACAGACCGCACCAATAAATTTTACGATAATGAGGATACATATTTACTTCCACATTCAATGAAAATTGAAGTCGTAGGAGAGATTTCTAACCCGGGAGTATTCAATTTATCTAAGCTGCCATTGCATTCAGTTATTGTAAAAGAAGCACTGCCTACAAAGGATGAAACTAAATTTATCGGCTCTTATCGTTACGACGGCTACTCGCTTTATGACATCTTAAATGAATATGTTTTGGCTAAGAAAAATGCCAAGGAATTTCGCCCAGTCATTGATTTATATATAGAAATTGAAAATGACAAAGGCGAAAAAGTTTGCGTCAGTTGGGGCGAATTATATTATCCTGTTCATTTACACGAAATCATCATTGCCACAAAAGTAATGCATATTGTTCCAAGCAAAACTAAGGAATACTGGCCATTACCAACAGAGTCAAAATTAGTGATTGCTTCTGATTTGCTGACTTGTCGCAATATTTCAAATCCTACAAAAATCACTGTCAAATCATTGAATAAAAACTTTGTTGTAAACAAAGGGATGAATCCCATGTGGAGTGATGAGTTAAAACTTTCGTTGAATGGTAAAGCCATTGAAACCTACACGCAACTTCCAGAAGAATTACCCAATCTTACGTATCCAAGTATTTTTTATGGAAGGGGAAAAGGCATACATGGTGTAACTCCATTTGTAGGTTCAGAACTAAAGGCTTTCATCAATAAATATATTGATATCAACGAGAAAAATTTACGTAATGGAATGGTCACTATTTGCGGTTTGGATGGTTATCGTGCAGCCTATACCATCAGCGAAATCATGAATCGTAATGATCAATCAGAAGTATTAATCATTGATAAAGACAATTACGAGGAAGCTGGTAGATTTTCTATTTATCCTGCTTGCGATTTCTTTTCGGATCGTGCTATAAAAGCTGTTTCAGAAATCCACATCGATTTAAATAGATAAGACCATTAATCAATACACACATAAAAAAGGACGACATCCTTCAAGAGAATGTCGTCCTTTTTTTATCTCAATTTTCAGGATTAAATCAATCCTTTTTCGTGTTTTTCGCCAATAGCTTTCAACATATCTTGAGTCATCGCATCCAAATCAAAACTTGGTTTCCATCCCCATTCTTCGCGAGCAGCACTATCGTCTACCGAATTTGGCCATGAATCAGCAATTGCCTGACGGAAATCGGGTTCGTAGGTAATTTCAAATTCTGGAATATATTTTTTAATTGAGGCTGCTAATTCGCCAACTGTAAAACTCATAGCCCCAACATTAAAATCAGAATGGTGTTTAAGTTTTGAAAAATCCGCTTGCATAAGATCTATAGTAGCTTTTAAACAATCAGGCATATACATCATTGGTAATTGCGTATCCTCTTTTACAAAACAAGTATATTTTTTATGTTTGATGGCTTCATAATAAATTGCCACTGCATAATCCGTTGTTCCTCCACCAGGAAGGGTTTCGTTACTGATAATACCAGGGTATCTTAATCCACGAACATCCATTCCATATCTTCTAACATAATAATCAGCCAATAATTCACCGGCTACTTTTGTTACACCATACATAGTGGTAGGGCGAAGAATGGTTTCCTGTGGCGTATTATCAACTGGAGTTTCGGGACCAAATACGGCTATCGAACTTGGAATCAAAACTTGCTCCATTTTTAATTCGCGAGCTACTTCTAGTACATTAATCAAACCATTCATATTCACATCCCAAGCTAACATTGGATTTTGCTCTCCTGTTGCTGATAAAATAGCAGCCATATTGATGATTACATTAATGCCATACTTTTTACAAACCTCAGTCAATTTTTCACGATCAGTTGTATCAAAAAATTCAAAAGGTCCGGAATTCATTAGTTTTTCGGAAGGAGCCGTTTTCCGTCCATTAGCAACAACGTTATCGTTTCCATAAATTCTTCGTAATTCGAGGGTAAATTCGGAGCCAATTTGTCCAACAGACCCTATAACTAAAATCTTTTTCATATTCAGCGTTTTTATTTTGTGTTATATAATTAACAAATAGCGTGGCAAAAGTAATCAAATTTATAAAATCACTTAATTCTTTTTGTGTTTTTCAATCATATTTTGCTCAAATTTATCTATTTAAAAAACAAAATGCATTATATTTGCGCCACATATTGAAAAACAAATTTATTGTTATAAATAAAATATCATTGAAATGTACGGTAAAATTAAAGAACATCTACAAAAAGAAATAGCCGATATTAAAGAAGCCGGCTTATACAAAAATGAACGTATTATTACAACCCCACAGAGAGCAGATATCAAAGTCAGCACAGGTGAGGATGTATTAAACTTTTGTGCAAATAATTATCTTGGTTTATCTAACCATCCGCGTTTAGTTAAAGCTGCTAAAGATGGTATGGATTCACACGGTTACGGAATGTCTTCCGTACGTTTTATTTGTGGAACACAAGATTTACACAAAACTTTAGAAGCTAAAATTGCTGAATTTTTTGGCACAGAAGATACTATTCTTTATGCTGCTTGTTTCGATGCTAACGGTGGTGTTTTTGAACCTTTATTAAATGATCAAGATGCAATCATTTCAGATTCTTTAAACCATGCATCAATAATTGACGGAGTTCGCCTTTGTAAAGCACAACGTTACCGTTATGCCAATGCAGATATGGCTGATTTAGAAGCAAAATTAATTGAAGCTCAAGCACAACGTTTCAGAATTATAGTTACAGACGGAGTCTTTTCAATGGACGGAAATGTTGCTCCTATGGACAAAATTAATGAACTGGCTAAAAAATACGATGCTATGATTATGATCGACGAATGTCATTCAGCAGGTGTTGTAGGTAAAACTGGTCGTGGAGTAACTGAACTTTTCAATATTCGTGGCGAAGTTGATATCATTACCGGAACTTTAGGAAAAGCCTTTGGTGGCGCCATTGGTGGATTTACTACAGGGAAAAAAGAAATTATTGAAATTTTACGTCAACGTTCTCGTCCGTATTTATTCTCAAACTCAATTCCACCTTCAGTTGCTAATGCAGGTATCGAAATGTTTGATATGATGGCCGAAACTTCAGAATTGCAAGATAAACTACATTCAAATACTGATTATTTTGTTGCAAAAATGAAAGAAGCAGGATTTGATATTAAACCAACAAAATCTGCTATTTGTGCAGTAATGTTATACGATGCTAAATTATCTCAAGAGATGGCTTCTGAACTTCTAAAAGAAGGAATCTACGTCATTGGATTCTATTACCCTGTTGTTCCTAAAGAGCAAGCACGTATCCGTGTTCAACTATCAGCCGGACACGAACGCGAACATCTTGACAAATGTATCACCGCCTTTACCAAAGTGGGCAAAAAATTAGGTGTTTTGAAATAATCAAAATCCAAACTTATATTCTAAGCCCACGGTTTAAAATCGTGGGCTTTTTAATTTTATTGCCATTAATGAAATCTTAGTAAATTTGCTTTAATGAAAAATCTAATTCCAATGGAAAACAATCTTATCATATACAATACACTGAGTCGAAAAAAAGAAGCATTCGTTCCTTTGAAAGCCCCATTTGTGGGGATGTATGTATGTGGTCCAACTGTTTATGGTGATGCCCATTTAGGTCATGCCCGACCAGCCATTACATTTGATTTGATCTATCGTTACCTCAAACATGTCGGTTTTAAAGTTCGTTATGTACGAAATATTACCGATGTTGGACACTTGGAAGCTGATGCCGATGAAGGCGAAGATAAGATTGCAAAAAAAGCTCGACTCGAACAATTAGAACCAATGGAAGTAGTTCAATATTATGTAAACCGCTATCGCGAGAATATGAAACAATTGAATGTTTTGCCTCCAAGCATTGAACCCCATGCTTCTGGTCATATCATTGAACAAATTGAAATGATTAAAAATATTCAGGAAAAAGGCTTTGCTTACGAAACCAATGGCTCTTTATATTTTAATGTAGAAAAATACAATCAATCCCATAATTACGGGATTTTATCTGGTCGGAAAATTGAAGATATGATGGCCAATACTCGCGAATTGGAAGGGCAAGATGAAAAGAAAAATCCAATGGATTTCGCCCTTTGGAAGAAAGCACAACCCGAACACATTATGCGCTGGCCTTCGCCTTGGAGTGATGGTTTCCCTGGATGGCATATGGAATGCTCAGCCATGGGCTGCAAATATTTAGGAGAAGAATTTGACATTCACGGTGGTGGAATGGATCTCATGTTTCCTCATCATGAAGCCGAAATTGCCCAATCGCAAATTGCCAATGGAAAGCCATCAGTAAAGTACTGGATGCACAATAATATGGTTACCCTCAACGGACAAAAAATGGGTAAATCATTGGGTAATGCCATTGATTTACAAGCAGCATTTACGGGTAATCACAAATTAATGGAGCAAGCCTACAGTCCTATGACTATTCGCTTTTTCATCTTACAAGCCCATTATCGCTCAACTTTAGATTTCTCTAATAAAGCTTTACAAGCTGCCGAAAAAGGATTAGAAAGATTACTAAAGGCAATAGAAACTTTGAATAGTCTGAAGGCTGGTGAAACTTCTGATTTCAACATTCAGGAACTAAAAGATAAATGTTATGCAGTCATGAATGATGATTTCAACAGCCCGATTACAATTGCAAATTTGTTTGATGGCGTGCGGTGGATCAATTCTATAAACGATGGGAAGGCTAGTTTGAAAGCCGAAGACATTGATCTTTTGAAAACGCTTTATAATGAGTTTGTTTTTGAAATTTTAGGATTAAAATCAGAAGCAGTTGCTGGTAGAAATGACGACTTAGTGGAGGGTGTTATGAATACTATTTTAGAACTCCGTAAAGATGCTAAGCTTAATAAAGACTGGACTGCTGCTGATAAAATCAGAGATGAATTAGCAAAACTTAATATCGTGATTAAAGATACCAAAGACGGTGCTTCTTGGGAAATAAAAGAATAAGCTAAATGGTCATTGAGTGTAGTCGAAATGACGCTTCAACTACGCTCAACATCCTATAAAAAAGAGGGGTCTCACTTGAAAGTGAGACCCCTCTTTTTTTAATCGAATTATATAACAATTAAATATTTATTTCAAAATCATATGTAGTAGGAATAATTTTATACATTTGCCAACATATTGCAAAAACTGGTATTTTGATTTTTTTCAGACAACATATTAAATATTTATTCTTACTGATATTTCCGGCTGTTTGTATTTTATTTTACAATACGGCAATAAATATTCACTCCCATCAATTAAATGGGAATATTATTACGCATGCCCATCCTTTCACAAAAAACACAGAATCATCGTCCCCCTTTAAAAAACATAAGCACTCCAGCACTGAGTTATTTTTACTTAACAAAGTTTTCTTTCTTTTTGCAACTATCATTAGTGGCATAATTGCCTTTAAAATACTTTTATCTTTTAAAGTAAAAGCCCAATTAATACTGCCTATATCATTTACTCAGGAAACATTCCGATCAACTGATAGATCAAGAGCCCCTCCTTTCAAATTCTAGTTCTCAACATTATTATCATTTACTTATTGCATTTAAGGTATGATTTTTCATGCTTATCAAAACTAATTAGAATTAGAATATTTATCACAGAAACAAATCAAATGAAATTTAAAATATTAGTAATGCTATTGCTGGTGTGCAGCACATCATTTTTAGGGGCACAAAACAAGAGTCAATCAACTCCCAATAAAGAAATTGAAGCCTTAAAAAAAGAATTAGAAGAATTAAAACAGGCTCAAAATTTAAAATTGATTCAGCTCGAAAAATTAATTCAATCTATTAAAGAAAAAATAGAGAGCAAAGAACAAGAAGATGAACTTGCAAAATTACTTCAGGAAGCAAATCAATTAAGTACTCAAAAAACAAAAGAAAAATTAAATGTCTCTAAAAAATTTCATAGTGGGGTCCGAAAACAGCAGGGACTGAATCCAAATATTAGTTTGGGCGGAGATTTCTTTGCAGGAGTCAGCACTTCTGATGATGAATTTATAAGTGAGGGTAGCGATTTTTCATATGGAAACAATGGATTTCATATGCGTGAACTCGAAATAGCAATGGTTGCACCCCTTGATCCATTTACCAGAGGAAAAGCATTTTTCTCCATTACGGAAGACGGCATTGCCATTGAAGAAGCATACATAGAATTATTAAACCTGCCCCTGAATATGAATCTAAAAGCAGGAATTTTTTATGCCGCATTTGGGCCCTTAAACCGACATCATGATCATGCCCTCCCTCAATTCGACAGACCACGAGCATTGGTTAATTATTTTAGTAATGCCGGATTGGGTGGAACTGGATTGTCAGCAAACTTTATGCTCCCAAATCTCTTATTTTCAGATGCCAGTTCACTTGATATTTCAGTAATAAATGGAGGAAATGGGGTTAGCTTTACGAACGAAGGAAAGCGAAGATTTCTGTATGTTGGTCACTGGAAAAACTATTATGATCTCTCAAAAAGCAGTTATTTTGAATTTAGTTTGAATGGAGTTACCGGAAAAAATGATGACATTGGAGAATACAATTCATATGTAAGCAGCCTAGGGCTTACTTACAAATGGGCTCCGATAGGAAGAGAAAAGTATCGTACAATAAATTGGCAAACTGAATTCTTTTATGGTATTTATGAAACAGCTGAAAAAGATATTAAAAGCTTTGGTTTTTATAGCTCTTTTCAAAATAAACTTAGCAGTCGTTTTTGGGCTAGTATACGAATTGGTTATTCCGAACTACCTTACGATAATAGTCAAAAAGAATGGGATTTTACCACCAGTCTTGATTTTTGGCAAAGTGAGTTTGTACTTTTCAGACTACAATACCAATATAACAGTCGGGATATCGTAAATATGAGGCATTTCCCTAATACCGATTTACCCTCTGATCATAGTATAACACTACAAATTAGCTGGGCCATGGGGCCACATAAACACGAAGCATATTAATCCAATTATTAAAGTTAAAAATAATGAAAACAATCATAAAATATTCAGTGCTTGCAACAATATTCACCCTCTTTTTTGTAAATATTCAAGCCAAATCTGCATTAGCCACAGAACCTTTAAAAATCATTTGTTCATTTTCTGATTATGCAAGTATTGCCAAAGAAATTGTCCAAGATAAAGGAACCGTTGAATTTATTGCATCCGGTGAACAAGATCCTCATTTTATTCCACCCAAACCGAGTTTCGCTATGCGACTTAAAAAAGCAGATTTATGGATTACCACCGGTATGGATTTAGAAGGTTGGTCAACAACTTTATTAGACAAAGCCAGAAATAAAGATATTATGGATGGAGCCATTGGTTTTGTTTCTGTTTCGGATGGAATAAATATTCTTCATAAAGTAGAAAAAGGCGATCGTACCGAAGGCGATGTTCACCTTATGGGAAATCCTCATATTACAACAGGACCTTTAAATTGGAAGTCTATTGCTCACAATATCACCATTGGCTTAATGAAAGTTGACCCAGAAAACATAGCATTTTATGAGAAAAACAGAGATGCCTTCTGTAAACATGTTGATATTTCTTTATTCGGTGAAGAGCTTGTTACTTTGTTTGGTGGCGAAACGTTAAGCAAAATGCTTGAAAATAAAACCTTATTTACCTTTCTTAATAAAGAATATAAAGGAACTAAGTTAAGTGACAAATTAGGGGGTTGGCTTAAAGAAGCAATGCCATTTCGAAATAAAAAAGTTATTGCCTATCATAAAAACTGGGCCTATTTCTGCGAAACTTTTGGGCTTGATATTATTGGTTTTATTGAACCAAAGCCAGGTATTCCTCCTTCAGCAAAACATGTTCAACACATGATAAACTTAATTGATGAACAAGACATAAAAATTATGCTTGTAGCAAGTTATTTCGAAAAAAAATCGCCTGAAATGATTGAAGATAAAACTGGAATTCACGCTCTTTTCTTACCCCTATTTGTAAATGGAGTTAAGGAGGTTCAAGATAACTTTCAATTGGTTAATTACTGGATTAAAAACATTAATTTGAACATTAAATAAGTGAGATGATTGATAACTTGATTTTTCTTTCTGCCCCAATAACTATTAGTATTCTGCTTGCCGGAATACTAAGTTATTTTGGGAATCATATT
>JAOZUV010000070.1 GCA_029938505.1 Bacteroidales bacterium
CGATAAAGACAATAATGAAGTTCGAAAAATAGAAGCCGAGATTATTGATGAAAATTCTCTTGTAGATTATTTGAAAGATCACATTGTTTATTTTGCCGGAGATGGAGCTGAGAAATGTAAAGAGAATTTTGCAAATCAAACGAATGCCCGTTTTTTGGATGATTTTCAGATATCATCAAAAAATATGATAGAAATTGCTACCAAGAAATTTACTGAGAATCAATTTGAAGATGTGGCTTATTTTGAGCCTTATTATTTAAAAGATTTTATCGCTGGACCTCCAAGGGTTAAGGGGCTAAAATAATATTTTCAAGCCCACAACTTAAGTTTTGGGCATATTACGATCGTACATTGAGCTTGTCGAAATGCATGATTGTAAATCATTCCGACTTCGATAAACGCAGTCTCCATTTAATGACAATCTTCATCACAAGAGCAACTCAAATTCCCACTCTTTGCAATACCAAAGGCTTCCTTACCTTCTTTAAAAGCAAACAATGCAATTCCTAACGAGCCAGCCACATCAATGTATGCAATACCCGTAAATTCATAAAGTAAGCTGGAAGCCAACAAAATTATTGAAAGATAAAAACAGGTTTTAGTACAATTAGCATCCGCAATAATGGCATCCGAATTTAGTGCATTCCCCACTTTTAGTTTTGCTTTCATTAAGAAATACATGGTGGCAATGGAAATCGAAGAAATAATAATTCCAGCCATAGTTGTTTCGGGTTTTGTGTTTTCAATTATATTGAAGATGCTCCCAACAACCAAACCTATTGTAAGCAAATAAAAAGCAAAACCGGTTATACGTAGTGCTTGTCTTTCAAACCCATCACGTTTTTCAAGAGGTGATTTTTTCATGCGGAAAATCATATGCAAAATTCCAATTCCTGAGATGAATTCTACAAAACTATCTGCTCCAAAGCCGAGTAAAGCAAGGGTTTCATCCTCTAATCCATAGTAAATCGAAATCAATCCCTCTGCAACATTATATAAAATTGTAATAATGGTGAGTACAAGTGCAGTATTTATGAGTTTTTTTGTTTCCATAGTTGATAAATTCAAATAAGTAAATCCAAGGGGGGTTAGCCCCTTGGATTTTAGTAAAAATAGTAATCCACCAAAGGTGGATGGCAGTTAAATTAGTTTCATTAATTCTTTAATGAGGTACTACATCTTTTTTACAACAAGCTGGTAATTTGTCATAAGCTTTTTGGTTAGCCGGAACTTTATCTGCATCATATCCAATGTTTGAAATAGCTTTTCTTAGCTTATCAGGATCGGTTTTATCAGTCCGATAATTAATCGTAATGATTTTTGAAGGAAGATCGAGATCAACAGAGGTCACTCCTTTTTCAAATTTCATATTATGTTCTAAACGATCCTCACACATACCACAAACGGCAGTAGTTAAGATTTTGATTTCTTTAACTTTTTTTTTCTTTTCAGCCATTACTGAGCTTTGAGAAATTAGGATTATTGCAAATACAGCGATCATTGTTTTAAAATTTGTTTTCATAGTTTATTATTTTTTAATGTGATATCTAATTCCTGCATATATTTTTCTTCCGCTAATAGGTCCCCAAATCATGGATGAATCAAAGTATTTTCCAAAGGGATCATCAGAAGCAAGGATTGGATTTTGTTGTTTGAAATTCGTTAAATTTTCGCCTCCAATGTAAAATTCAAAACGTTTGAAATATTTTGTGATTTGAGCATTTAATAAGGTATACGATGGCGACATTGTTTCCATTTGGTATTGAACTGGGTTTCCTGCCGTATTGGGGATTCGACTTTTACCATTTAATTGAGCGGTAAAATCAAATTGCCATTTCTTTAAGTTTGTTGCATAAGATAAATTGACTAATCCTTTGAAATTGCTTACTAAAGGTTTGCGAACTAATTCATTATTAATGGTCATTTTAACATCATTATAGCGTGCAGCTAGCAATATGTCAAAACCTTTAAATAATTCATAATTGGCTTCAATTTGAACACTGTTTGAGTATGATTTTCCATCCAAATTATAAACAAAAACTTCTGAGCTATTTTGATCTCTATCAATAATTATCTGATTCGAAAATTCAGTTCGATAAAATTCTAGGTTGATACTCAAATCATTCCCTGCTAATTTCAAGTATTGCGTCAAATTAATTCCAAAATTCCAAGCCTCTTCCATTTTAGGTTCTTCAAGTATTCTCAGTCTTCTTGAACTTGCTAAGAGGTAGGTGTTTTCTGCTATTACACTCGGACTACGATAACCTTTACCAATTGAAGATCGCATGATTGTTTTATCCGTAAAATTGTATTTGAAATGAACCCGTGGTGTAAAAAGAGTCTCATAAATATTATGAAAATCTGTTCTTAATCCTAGTATTAATGAATACTTGTCAGGATTCATTTGAGTATATTCAATAAAAGCACCAGGCACACTTTCTTTACGGATGAATGTGGAATCATTAAGGGTTTCATTAAAATTATCGACTACATAGCTTAACCCAGTAGTAAGCTGATGATTTGAGTTTCCCAAAAAGGTTTGAAACATCAAATTCCCATAGTAATTATTTTCTCTGGCATCGTAATTATTTAAGCCAAAAAAAGACTCCTGATCATGGTAAATATAGGAGTTGATGAACCCAATATTTGTACCTGGTTTGTTAAACAAATAAGCCGTTTTTGTAAATAGTTCAACCCGATTTGTTTTAACCCCAATTCCGTAGCCACTTGAAGTGTTTCTGGGCTGTGTGTCATCAAAACTCATTTGTCCACCATTACGATCTTCACTTAATATTTTTATTCCAAATTGAGCGTGTAAATGTTTGCCGTCTTCGTATTTCCAACGGTTAAAGAAATTAATTTGTTTCATCATGGGTTGATCTAAAAAACCATCCCCATTTTTATCACGTTTTTGATTAAAATCTTCTCCGTGGATAAAAAACATAGTGCTCAATTTATTATTTAATTTAATGGCACTATAGGCATTCCCTTCAACTTTTCCAAAGCTATTAACGTAGGAATTCAAATGAAATGGATCGCTATCGTCTGGTTTAAAAAATTCAATATTAATTTGCCCGGTAATGGATTCATAACCATTTTTTACAGAAGCTGTTCCTTTTGAAATTTGAATGGATTCCATCCATGTTCCTGGGATATAACTCAATCCGTAAGTAGTTGCCGAGCCCTTTAAGTTGGGGATATTCTCAGTCATAATTTGACTGTACTTCCCTGCCAAACCAAGCATTTTTATTTGCTTAGCTCCTGACACTGCATCTGAAAAAGATACATCAATGGATGCATTGGTTTCAAAGCTTTCAGATAAATTACAACAAGCCGCTTTTTGTAATTCTGCTGTTGTAATTTTTTGAGTTAAAATGGGTTCCATTCTATTTATATGTGACCCCAAAGCTTTTTCAGCAATCACAACTTCTTCTAGTTCTTGATTTGCGCTTAGAAGAATTTTAAGTGTTTGTTGTTGATCTGGGGAGATGGTTAAGGTGTCTTTTTTAAAACCGATAAAACTAATCACTAATTTATAGGGTTGATTTTTTGGAAATTTAAGTTTAAAATATCCATAAATATCAGTTGATGTCCCTTCTTGAGTCCCTTCCCAGTAAACATTTACACCCGGTATCCCCAGTTCTTTTCCATCTGCATTTAGCTCGTAAACATTGCCTTCGACAAATGTTTTATCTTGAGAAAAGATGTTGCTATAAATCAAAATAAGAAATATGGCAAATATGAATTTTAATAAATTTTTCATGAATTTTTTGTTAAATAAATTACAATAGATGAGATTCTATTTAAGGATAAATCCTAGGTTTATTTAACAAATTGGAGGAGCTAATTTAAATTGGCGAATGTAGTATGTAAATTGCTGATCATTAAAAGGCGGTCCATTGGCAACATAGTTGAATCTCATTTCTTTTATAGCTTCACTAAGCTGATCAACATTTAAATTAATTGAAAATAGTTCGATACTTATTGATGGATTAACTATAACTATTGTATAAGAGGATGCTGTAAAATCATTTTTTAATTGAAAGAACTCATTTTCATTTTTACAACAATCATTTCCATTCATTCCACAACATGATTTAGCTTCAGCATTAATAGATACTGAAACCAAATTGCCATGGCAATAATGTTTAGAAATTGTAAAGCCAGTTGTGCTTACAACAAAAAGAAATAGTACAAATATGTTTGCCATTTTTCTAAACATGATAGAGACAAAAGTAGATTAAACAGTATAAATTTGCTTATATAATTTTTGAAATGATTTATATCTTTTTTGTCCTTATATGTTTGGGGGTAATAATTCTATTCTTCTTATTATTTAGTAGTTAATGGTTTAACAAATAGAAGTATCAAATAATCAGTATTTAACAAATTTTTTCATCATTTTTCCTTATATTTGGAAGTGCAAATTATTACAAAAATTAGTTATGGAATATAAAATTTTAAAGATTAAAATTAGTGATGGTATTGCCATCGTAACCATTAGTCGTCCCGAAGCTATGAATGCTTTAAATACACGTTTTTTCAACGAAATGGATCAATTTGTAGCAGAGGTTTCCAAAAACCCGGAAGTGCAAGTTGTGATTATTACGGGTGAAGGAAAAGCTTTTGTAGCTGGTGCAGACATAGGTGAAATGGTTGATAAAACACCCGAAGAAGGAAGTGCCTTTTCGCGTTTGGGACAAAATACTTTTTCAAGCCTTGAAAAACTAGAGATACCTGTTATTGCTGCTGTTAACGGTTTTGCATTGGGTGGAGGTCTCGAATTAGCAATGGGTTGCGATTTTCGGATTGCAAGTACGAAAGCAAAATTTGGGCAACCTGAAGTTAACCTTGGGATGATTCCGGGTTATGCCGGAACACAACGTTTGCCTCGTTTAGTTGGATTGGCAGATGCCTTGTATTTGTTGATGACAGCTGATATGATTGGAGCGGAAGATGCACTTAGAATTGGACTCGTTCAAAAAGTAGTTGAGCCAGAGGTGTTGATGGATGAGGTAATGAAGATTGCAAAAATAATCCAATCTAAAGGTCCTGAAGCTATCAAGAAAGTAAAATATGTTACCCGTCAGGGTTATCAAATGGATTTTGAAAATGGCAATGAACTAGAGGCTGATTATTTTGGAACTCAATTTAAAGCTGAAGGCGAAGAAGGAATGAAAGCTTTTTTAGAAAAAAGAAAACCAAATTGGTAAAATAAAAGAATATTAATTTAAAATAAATTATACGATTTATGAATTACGATGAACGATTGAGAAATGTAACGGTTTTGGGTGCTGCCGGAAAAATGGGAAGCGGGATTTTATTGTTGACCGCTATTGAGATGGCAGACCTTAGCTTGAAACCCGAAAACAAGGGTAAACCGTTTTGTTTGAATGCCATGGATCTTTCGCAGGAAGGCTTGGCAGGGCTATTACGTTATTTGAAAACACAAGTAACAAAAATCGCTGAGAAAAAAATTGTGTGGCTTCGGAAAATGTATGCCGACCGTGCAGATTTAATCGAAAATGAAGAGATATTAAACCAATATGTTTTTGATGTTTTAAGCCTCGTACGTCCGGTAACAAAAGTTGAAGTGGCCTATGAATCAAATCTAATTTTTGAGGCTGTTAGCGAAAACAAAGATTTAAAAGTTAAAATATTTACTCAAATTGATCAAAACAATCCCAACAAACCCTGGTACTTCACTAATACTTCTTCGGTGCCTATCAATATAATTGACAAAGGAGCAAATTTAGGTGGACGTGTGTTAGGATTCCATTTTTACAACCCTCCTGCCGTACAAAAATTGGTGGAGCTAATTTTACCTGAAAATCCGGTTTCGGGAATGGAAGATTTTGCAAAAGAATATGCAAAAAAATTGGGTAAAATTGTTGTTCCTTCAAATGATTATGCCGGATTTATTGGCAACGGACATTTTATGCGTGATGCTTTACACGCCATTACTGAGGTGGAGCAGTTGTCAAAAAACATGTCTTTTGTTGAAGCCGTTTATTGTGTAAATAAAGTTGCACAAGATTATTTGATTCGCCCAATGGGTATTTTTCAATTGATCGATTATGTTGGTGTTGATGTAGTTCAGTTTATTATGAATGTGATGAATCCATTCTTAAAGGACGAAGATTTACATAGCGATTTATTGGATAAAATGATAGATATGGGTGTTAAGGGTGGACAAAATTCTGATGGTTCGCAAAAAGATGGATTTCTGAAATATGAAAAAGGAAGACCTATTGCTGTTTTCAATCCTGAGTCAAAAAGTTATGTTGCCATAAATGAATATCAGGAAAAATGTGATGCTGCTCTTGGAAAACATCCAAATCCAAAAATAAGCTGGAAATCAACCATTCGCAGAAAAGATAAGGATCAGGTATTTGCAGAGTTTTTTGCAACCATGAAATCCATGCCTGATTTTGGTGCTAAATTAGCAATGCAATATGGAAAACGCTCAAACGAAATTGGTCGATTACTTGTGAATTCTGGTGTCGCAAATGACGAAGCAGATGTAAATACCGTGATGTTAACAGGGTTCTTTCATGCATATGGACCAGTCAATGATTACTTTGTTTTTTAGACGATAGATGTACAATGGACATTCGATAGTCATTTAATAGACATTCAGTGGTTATGAAACTCGAGGATTTAAATATTTATCAAATTTCGCTAAGCTTGGGAGAACAAGTTTGGAAAATTGTTGATAGATGGGAAAACTTTGAAAAATTCTCAGTAGGAAAACAATTGGTTACTTCTGCTGACTCAATTGCTGCGAATATTGCTGAAGGCTTTGGTCGGTTTCACTATAAGGACGCCAAAAACTTTTATTATTATGTTAGAGGTTCATTATTTGAGACCCAAACTTGGATTCAAAAATCAACGAATAGAGGATTAATTAATCAAGAAGAATCTGTAAAATTATTAAGTGATTTAAAAGATTTGGGTGTAAAGTTGAACAACTACATTAAAGCAACAGGTAATAAACAATGAGTGTCCATGAATGTCGTTTGCGAAGCAAACATATGTCGACGGATGACAAAGAACTATAAAAGGTAAAAACGAATTTAATAAAATAAGAACGATGAAGAAACTGAGAAAAAAAGTATATATAGCCGCTGGATTTAACACGGTCTCTATGGGAACGGGTCGGAGTGAATTTCATCCCAAAAAAGAACGTCCCGGATTAGAGCATTATATTGAAACTGCCGGAAAAGGAACCATTGCCCAGATTAATGATGCGGCAAATATTGATGAGGGTGTCATCGGAAATTTTATGGCTGCTCGTTTTAATAAACAGGCCAATCTGCCGGGATTTATTCCTTATATCGATGAAAAATTGCAGTGGAAACCAGCCATCAGCGTTGAAGGTGCTTGTGGGTCAGGTGGGCTTGCACTAGTTACCGGATTAAAATCAGTTTTGGCTGAAACAGCCGACTCGGTTTTAGTTGTAGGTGTCGAAGTTCAAAACACCATGAAAGCTCTCTATGGAGCTGATGTTTTAGCGGGTGCAGGATGGTATAAAACAAGAAAAGAAGGACACGCTTTTTTCTTCCCCGGACAATTTAGTAATCGTGCAGGAGCTTATTACGAAAAATATGGTAAAGAATATGCCCGTGAGGGAATGAAACGTTGGTTTGTGAATGCTATTGAAAATGCTCGTTTATGCGAAACAGCTCAAGAATATGAAAATAAGGTTTCTGATTTATATACGCTTTATGATAAGTTCAGATTAAATGGTGAAACATTTGTAGATAACCTCACTGTTTTGGATTGTTCAAAAGTTTCGGATGGGGCTTCTGCCTTAGTTATGGTTTCGGAAGAAGGTTTGGGGAAATTGGGAATTAATAAAAAAGATGCCATTGAAATAATTGGTTGGGCACAAGTTGAGCGTAATATTACTAACGAACCTCCTGATTACACAGAAGTAACTGCTATTAAAAAGGCAGCAAAAGAAGCTTTAGATTCAGCAGGTTTGACCATTGATGATTTGGGAACAGTTGAAACTCATGACTGTTTCTCAATTGCCGGAATTTTGGGTGTTGAAGCTATTGGTTTTGCTGAACCCGGAAAAGGAGCTCAATTTGTTGCTGATGGACATACTGCTCGTGATGGAAAAATCCCTATCAATACAACCGGTGGTTTAATTGGTTGGGGGCATCCAACAGGAGCAACCGGAGTTCACCAGGCAGTTACAATCTGGGAACAATTAACGGGAAAAGCAGGACCTGCTCAAATCGAAATTAATCCTGATCGCCCTTACGGAATGACCATCAATATGGGTGGCGATGATGTAACCGTGGTTGCGATGATTTATAAAAAAGCGGAGTAAAATATTTGGGGTGCAACCTTAAGGTTGCACCCCTTGTTGTTTTGACAATTTGATGATGTGTTAATATTAAAAGGGATGTCGCCCTCAATTTTTGAGGACGACATCCCTTTCATGGATTGGTTTCAAATTAATTAAT
>JAOZUV010000071.1 GCA_029938505.1 Bacteroidales bacterium
ATATTTTTTTTCCTTTTACTAATATCTCTTATAGCTGCAACTCTAATTGTTTTATTTTCGGATGCAATTGAGATATCTCGTGCTTCAATTTCGATGGGGAATCTTGTACCATCTTTTTTTATCCCAATTACCTCATAGGGTAAAGCATGGCTTTCCATCATTTTTTCAACAATGATTTCATAATATTCTTTCGTAACAAAATCCTTAATCACATTTTTACCAATCAATTCTTCTTGTTCGTAACCAAACATTTTGGCAACAGATAAGTTTCCATCTTCAACAATTCCTTTATTATGAAGAATGATTCCTTCAAAAGTTAGTGTTGATAACTTCTTAAATCTCTCTTCGCTTTCTTTCAGAGTTTGCTCAGCCTTTTTCTTCTCCAAAGAGGTTCTGATCTGACTTGCAACAAATTCCAGCATTTCAACATCCTGCTCTGTATATGCATTTTTATTCTTATAACTTTGTACAACAAATATGCCTTTTACATCCCCCATCTCAGATATTAATGGAACTCCCAACCATATCTTCGGAAGCGTACCAACAATATCAAACTCCCCTTTCTCTTTCATCTTCAGTATTTCTTCTTTTGTAATTAATAATGATTGAGAAGTTTTAACCACATAATCACTAAGCGTTTTACCGGCAGGCCAAGTAGTAAACTTATCTTTTTCGTCACTCATATATGGTGATGAAAATGTATTTGTTTTTTCATTGTAGAAAGCAATAAAAAAATTGGTTGAATCAATAATTAAAGCAAGTTGTTCTCTTATAGTATTAATTAATTCTTCAAGGTTATCAGATATAATTGCAGCCTGCGAAATACTTAACATGACTTTTTGAATATGCTCCTGCCTTTTTTGCAGTGTTATATCCCGATTCACCCCTCTACGCCCAAGATGATTACCCTCCTCATCAAAAACCGGATTGCAATCATGCTCTATCCAACGACTTTCTCCATCGGCTCGGGTAATAATAAACTGCATTTTAAAATCAAAGTATTCTTTCCCTATTTCTGCTTTAAAATGCTTCTGTACTTCGTTTTTATAATCAGGATGAATGATCTCAAAAAACAAATCTGGATCTGATTTAAATTGTTCAGCAGTATAGCCACTGGTTTTTTCGCAAGCCGGAGATGTATAAATGTATTCTCCATTATTATCAACCCAATACTCCCAATCAAACGTATAATCGGCCAAAAGTCGAAGCTTGGTTTCACTTTCTTCAAGATTTTTTAAGCCGCGATTTCTTTCGGTGATATCTAATGCCGTAAATGTAACTCCTTTGCTCAAATCATTTAAGTCAAGAGGTGTTGAACTTATCAAAACATCAATAATCTTTCCATTTTTTTGCTTGAATTGGGTTTCAACAGTTCCCGTTCCTTTTTCAGCAATTTGGCGATATTTTTCTGCTCCAACATATTCAAATTCCTTGGTACTAGGATAAACTATTTTGGAATCCTTACCAATTAGCTCTTCAGGCGAATAGCCTGTCATATCACAAAATTTTTGATTTACATCGATAAAAATTTGATTTGCAACTACCCCAATACCAACCGGAGCAGCCCTAAAAATACTTTCAATCCTGTTTTTTTCAATTTCTAATTCTTTATGAAATTTTTTAACGTTTTCATCTGCAAGTTTACGTTCAGTAATATCCTGCACAAAACCAATAGCTCTAATAGGTTTCCCTTTTGAATCAAATTCAATATCGGCTTTTTCTCTTACCCATTTAACCTTATCCTTAACGAGGATACGATGCTCAATATCATAAGGCTCATTATTTAATGCTGCGCTCCACTTTTCATTAAAATAGTCTCTATCATCTGGATGAATGCAATCCATGAATAGTTCAAGATTCATATCCGTTCCTAAAGGCAAGCCAAAAATTTTATAACTCTCATCTGTCCATACCAACTTATTTTTATTAAGATCCAACTCCCAAGTGCCAAGAGCCCCAATCTCCTGCGCTTTAGATAGGTAATATTGGTTTTCTTTTAGTAATTCTTCAACTTTTTTGCGTTCAGTAATATCCAAACCAATACTAAGAAGAGCCCCAATTATTTTTTTCTTCGAATCTTTTAGTACTGTATTTTCCCAACTAATTAATTTTTCTTCGCCATTTTTACAAAGAATGGGGTTTTCATGAGAAGAAACCGATGGCATCTCTTTTAAGGCTTTTGAAAACACTTTAGGAATTTCAATTTTGCTATACTCAGGAATAAAAATATCAAACCAATTTTTGCCCAGTACTTCTTCTTTTTTGTAGCCCGTAAGCTTTTCGGAAAATTTATTGAATGTGGTGATATTTGCATTTACATCCAAAGTCAGAATAATAACATTGGCATTTTCAAGTATTTTTTCTGAAAATTCTTTTTCATCTAAAAACGGCTCCTGGGTTTTGTCTTTACTTTTCATGAATAGTATTTTTTATCAAGAATTTCTTAATTATGAAAGAGCTATTTTAGATAACGATGTTAAGGTTTCATAAATAAAATTACTACTAAACGTACAATTTAAATTTTCACATATGCTATTCAAATGTATACAAAAGCAATTATAAAACAAAATATTCAGGGGTAGCACACCTAAATAATAATTCAATTGTTATATGCTAAAAAAATAATTTTAAACAGTTTAAGAGCACCCATTAACAAATGATTATTTTAGACTTTTTATCTCCCATATTTCTTGGAAACATTTCAAAATTCTTAAATCATTATTCTTTGTTCAAAATTTAAAAAAAGGATTACAGCAAATATTTTTAACCCTACGAGTGTTTCAAACCCTCGTAGGGTTTTTCTAAAACAAAAAAGACCCTCAGTATTTTAACTGAGAGCCCTTCTGTTTTTCGTCGGGATGGCGAGACTCGAACTCGCGGCCTCTGGTCCCCCAGACCAGCACGCTAACCAACTGCGCCACATCCCGTAATTATACGGACGACAAAATTAAGAAAAATCCTTTTAATATAGCTTTTTGCTTATGCCCAATTTTTTCATAACTTTAAGAACTAATTATTTGGCTATCCTACTATGAAAAACTTAAGATTCATCCACAAACTTTATCTCGGAATTGGAATTTCTCTACTTGCTTTCATGCTTGGAAATATCATTGTAAACACATTGGGTTTCAAAAAAACAATTCAAGAAAATTATGATCGGGAGTTAATAAATATTACTGAATCAATATATAGCTTGAGCCATAATGCCTTTCAAATTAATCAAAACTTGGTAAATAACAATTTAAATGTTGCCAATCATTTTGTGGAGAATAGAACAAGCCTTGACCCCTCTATTCAAATTCAACTAAATATTGAAAATCAAACTACGAATGAGAAAACATTAAAGAGCGTTCCAATAATGCTAGTTGATAATAATTTAGAATTTAGCAAAATAGCCACAAATAACAATGAACTTGTTGATTATATTACAAAACAGCTTGGAGGAACTGTAACTATATTTCAGATCATTGAGGAAGGTTTACTCCGAATTTCAACAAGTGTAAAAAACATGGATGAGAGTCGTGCTATCGGAACATTTATTCCTACTGATTCTCCAGTTTACAAAAAAATCAGTAATGGGAAAAATTTCAAGGGACGTGCATATGCTGCTGGTAATTGGTACATAACGGCATACAAACCAATTTATGAAAACAATAAAATAATTGGAGCGATTGCTGTTGGAATTAAACAGACTGAGATCAGTGGTCTTAAGGCTACAATAGCTGATTTACACTTGGGCGAAATTTACCACCCTCTGATATTTGATATAGCAGGGAATTCAATCATTAACTCTCATAATAAAAGCCAGAATATACTTGAGTTAAAAGATAAAAAAGGGAAAGAATTTATTAAACAAATATGTTTGAACATCAGAGACAAACAATTTTCTGAAGGTAAAATTAAATACCTATGGGAACTACAAAATAATCGTACAGATGAACGTAAGATCTATTACAAATATCTTGCTGAAATGGACTGGGTTATTGCTATAGCTATAGACATGCATGCTATTGAAACGCCTTTATATAAACAAATTGGTATCAGTATTTTTATATCCATCATTCTTTTTGTTATCATTTTTATGGTGGTTATTTTAATCGGAAATCGTTTTACACGTCAATTAAATATTTTACGCGAAAGTGTTAATAATTATACAGCTAAAGATTTTACTTCTCGTGCCAAAATCATCAGCAATGATGAGTTAGGCGAATTAGCCGGATCTTTTAATACAATGGCTGATAAATTGGATGGGCTCTATAAAAATCTCTTTGAAAAAGTTGATGAACGTACCGAAGAGCTGAATATGAAAAATGAAGAAATGCAGCAGCAATTTGAAGAAATTGAGCAACAAAATGAAGAAATCCGTGCCATCAACGATGAAGTTCAGGTAATGAATAGTGATTTAGCTGAGAGTGAAAAAAAGGTTCGCCGAATGATAGAAAATCTGGAGGATGAATACATCTTTTATTCGCAGAAATTAGATGGGAAATATAGTTATGTGAGCCCTTCTGTAACTAAATTACTGGGCTATGAGCAATTTGAAGTTGAATTTGGCATCCAACCTTTTCTTACAAAAAACCCTAAAAACAAATCAGCAATTGTAGCATCACAAAACTCCTTGAAAGGTATAAAACAAGCTCCATTTGAAGTTGAACTTACAGATAAAAATGGTAATATCAAACAATTTGAGATTTTAGAAGTCCCTGTTTTTGATAAAAACGATAAAGTTGTAAAGATTGAAGGTTTGGCTCATGAAATCACTGAACGTAAACGATCCGAACAGGTTCAAGAAATCTTAAACAACATATCAAATGCAGTACTTATCAGCAAAAGTGTCGAAGATCTCATTATTTATATAAAAGATCAATTAGGAAGTATTATTGACACTCAAAATTATTATATCGCATTATATGATGAGAAAACAGATAGTTTGACTCTTCCTTTTATGGCAGATGAAAAAGATAAAGATATCGAATCTTTTCCTGCCGGGAAAACAATGACCGGTTATGTAATAAAAACGAAAAAAGCATTATTAGCTACTGACAAGCAACAAGAAAAACTTGTAAAAGAAGGACATATTGAGTTTGTTGGATCAAGATCAAAAATATGGCTAGGAGTGCCTCTAATGCTAGCTGAAAAAGTTATTGGAGTTCTTGCAGTACAAAGTTATACCGATGAAAAAGCTTACAATAAAAAGGATCAAGAAATTCTTCAAATTGCCTCAAACCAAATAAGCTTATCGATTGAACGAAAAGAATCTGAAGAGAAAAGAAAAGAGAAACAAGAACTTATTGATAGCATTACAGACTCGGCTAATGATGCTATTGTAGTTATTGATAATGATGGCAAAGTTGTTTTTTGGAACCCCAGTGCAAAAACCATATTTGGTTATACGAAAGATGAAATTTTAAACAAAGATTTACATGAATTAATCCGACCAGATTCATATAAAGAAGCACAAACAAAAGCATTTGAAAACTTTAAGAAAGATGGAAAAGGGAATGCTATTGGTCAAACAGTTGAGCTAACAGCCTTGCGTAAAAATGGAGAGGAATTCCCAGTAGAGCTCTCATTAGCAGCGGTTAAAATAAATGAAAAATGGGGCGCCATTGGAACTGTCCGTGATATTACTGAACGCAAAAGAGCCGAACTAATTCAGCATGTCATTAGCAATATTTCAAACTCAGTAAGTACAAACGAAAACCTTGAAAACTTAGTATCTTACATACAAGAGCAGCTTTCGCAGCTTCTTGACACTACCAATTATTATGTTGCCTTATATGATGAAAATTCCGACACCCTTTCACTTCCATTTATCACCGATGAAAAAGATAAATTTGAAACATTCCCTGCGGCAAAAACCATGACTGGTTATGTTATTAAAACACGAAAGCCATTATTGGTAAATACAAGGGAAATTGAAAAGCTTGTTAAAGAAAAGAAAATTAATTTTATTGGTACCATTTGTAAAGTTTGGCTTGGTATTCCATTAACCATCGACAATAAAGTTATTGGAGTATTAGCAGTACAAAGTTATACCGATGAAAAAGCATATACCAAAAAAGAACAACGAATTCTGGAAATTATTTCCAACCAAATTAGTCTTGCCATTGAACGCAAAAAAAAATCTGATCAGCTTAACGAAGAAAAGGATTATGCGGAACACATTTTAACGGTCGTACCTAGCGCAGTATTCACAGTTGACTTGAATGAAATAATAACAAGCTGGAATAAAAAAGCAGAGGTAATTACCGGATGGACAGCAAAAGAAACCATTGGAAAAGAATGTGGCATATTTGCTGTCATGCCCTGTAATATAAATTGCGGATTATATGATGATAGTGTTGAAAAACCTATTACTAACCGCGAATGCACCATAAAAACCAAGGCTGGAAGAATGTTAACCATCATGAAGAATGTGGATTATTTACGTGATTCAAATGGAAACATTATTGGGGGCATCGAAAGCTTTGAAGATATTAGTGAACACAAACGTGCTGAACTCATGCAGCATATTATTAGTAATATCTCAAACTCTGTTGGTACTAGCGAAAAGCTCGAAGATTTGATTACCTACATTCAAGATCAACTCTCAAAACTCTTGGATACTACTAATTACTATATTGCCTTATATAATGAAAATGACGACACCCTCTCATTGCCATTTATGGCTGATGAAAAAGATAAATACGAAGTATTTCCAGCTGCTGGCACTTTAACTGGTTATGTGATCAGAAGCAGGAAAGCTCTTTTTGCTCATGAAAAAGAAATGAATGAACTAGAGAAAAAAGGAGAAATCGAATTAATTGGAGCACCTTCAAAAATATGGTTGGGAGTACCACTGTTAGTTCAGGGAAAAGTTATTGGAGTAATGGCAGTTCAGAGTTATGAAGATGAAAATGCTTTCAATAAGTCGGATTTAGAAGTACTAGAAATAGTTTCACACCAAGCTAGTCGATCCATTGAGAGAAAAAGAAATTCGGAAGCAATGAAAGCTAAGAATTTTGAACTCAGCACTCAGAAAGAAGAACTGGAAACAACATTGGAAAGCTTAAAAGATACTCAGTCGCAATTAATCCAAACCGAAAAAATGGCTGCATTGGGTACACTTATTGCAGGTATTGCACATGAAATAAATACGCCATTGGGTGCTATTAATGCTTCGATTGGAAACATGTCTGATTCTTTAGAAACTGCCATAGACAATCTTCCTAGACTTGTCCAAAAATTATCAGATGAGGAATTAAGATTATTTCTAAAAATTCTGAAGTATGTTGATAAAGAAAGCCCTGATCTTACTTCAAAAGAAAAAAGACAATTAAAGAAACAGATTATTTTAGAAATAAATAATGCAGGCATTGAGGAGGCTGATAAGATTGCTGAGATGATTATTTATATGAAATTAAATACGCATATGGATAAACTCTTGCCTAGTTTAAAAACAAAGAATGCAAGTTATGTGCTATCAAATGCAAGAAATCTGGTTAGTTTAAAGAAAAATACTAAAAACATAAATGTGGCTGTAAGCAAAGCTGCTAAAGTTGTTTTTGCATTGAAGAAATTTGCCCATCGTGATCATATTGGAGAAAAATCACCCGCTGATATTGTTGATGGTTTGGATACTGTTCTTACTCTTTATCACAATCAAATTAAGCAAGGTGTTGAAGTCATAAAAGATTTTCAACTTCTTCCTCCTGTTTCTTGTTTCGCTGATGAAATCAACCAAATATGGACCAATCTTTTTCACAATTCATTACAAGCTATGGAAAACAATGGCACACTAACTATCAAAACATGGGTTGAAAACAATTTTGCAAAAATCAGCGTGACAGATACTGGTGGAGGAATCCCCGAAGAAATTCGTGATCGCATATTTGAACCATTTTTCACTACTAAAATTGCGGGTGAAGGAAGCGGCTTAGGACTTGATATTATCAAAAAAATTGTAGATAAGCATGACGGGGAAATTGAAATGGAAACCGAAATGGGCGTTGGAACGACTTTTACTATTTCATTACCTGTTTAAATTTATTAATATTGTACATTTATAATCTAATTTTCGACTATGAGTAAAAAAGCTATTTTGTGTGTGGATGATGAAAGCATGATCCTTGACAGTTTAAAAGAACAAATTGAAAAACGTCTCGGCGATGAATACATTTATGAAACCGCTGAAAATGCCGAAGAAGGATTGGAAGTAATTGAAGAATTAGTAGGAGATGGAACCGAAGTATTAATTATTGTTTCTGACTGGCTAATGCCCGGAATTAAAGGTGATGAGTTTTTAGTTGAAGTACACAAACGTTTTCCAGGCATTATTAAAGTCATGTTAACAGGACAAGCCCAGAAAGAGGCCATTGAAAATGCCGAAGAAAATGCCAATTTGCATGCCTGCTTATTTAAGCCATGGTCAGAAGATGATTTAATAAACACTAT
>JAOZUV010000001.1:0-8753 GCA_029938505.1 Bacteroidales bacterium
CTTTTTGATTTTTTGGTGGAGTAGCTCAGTTGGTTAGAGCGGTTGAATCATAATCAATAGGTCGGGGGTTCAATTCCCTCCTCCACTACCATTTTATATAAACTTTCAATTTTGATGGAAAATTTAATGCAAAACGATTTTTTTAACGATTTTTTTAACTTTAAATTTCCCCAGCCTCAATACTTAGGTGCAAAATATAAACACCTCTCTTGGATTAGTAAAAATATTCCATTAAATAATATAAAAACAGTTTTAGATCTTTTTTCTGGCTCTCAATCAGTAGCTTTTTACTTCAAACAAATGGGATTTAAAATCTACACTAACGACTTTTTAAAATTTAATCACCAAATAGGATTATCTTTAATAGAAAATAACAATACTAAGTTATCTAAAGATGACATTGAAATATTGTTTTCAAAAAACTCAAACCCTAATTACTACAATTTGATGGAAAAATTATTTTTAAATGTTTTTTTTAACTTAAATGAATGTCGATTTTTAGATTCTTTTAGAAGCAATATAGAAAAGTTAGAAGTAAAAAAACAGCCACTTGCATTAACGGTTATAAATAGAAGTATAACAAGAAAAGTAACTATGGGACATTTTGCTCATACGAAAGCAATTTGTTATGCAAATGATCCAGATAGAATAAAAAGAAACAGAAATTTAATTCGACCGATAAAAGATATATTTTTAGATTTACTTTTTTCGTATAATAATTGCATATTCAATAATAAACAAAACAATAAAAGTTTTAACTTAGATGCAGTTCAACTCGTCTCCGAATTATCTAACGATGTTGACTTGCTTTACCTTGACCCTCCATATTGTGGAAGCCATGCAGATTATCAATCATTTTATCATTTGCTAGAAACATATACCGAATACTGGAAAGACAAAGAATTTAAAAACGGAACAAGATCATATTTTCCTAAGAAAACTAGTGGTTTTGATTTAAAAAAGGATATTATTAATTCCTTTTCACTGCTTTTTAAAAATGCTGCAAATATACCATATTGGATGATTAGTTATAACGATAGAAGTTACCCTAATAAAGAAACAATGATCAAGCTTATAGAGAAATATAAAAAAGTTGATTTAATAGAGAAAGTATATAATAATAATGTTGGAGGGAAAGGGAGCATAAAAGGTAGTAATGAGTTACTTTTTATCTGTTCCCCTAAATAAAAAAAATGAAAACATATAATGAATGGAAAAAATTATTCAGTAATCAAAAACTAAATGAGTTTAATTTAGATTATTCAGGTGTTGTTTGGCTAAAGTTAAAATCCATAGTAAGGCGAAATATTTTAGATGCATTTATTGCAAATGAAGATATTATCTTAAAAAATAGAAAATTAGAAGATAGCTTTAAAGAATTATATGAGCTGTACCTTAGCAAAAAAATTTCTATTGATGGCATAAACCTTTTTTTAAAAGAATACAGTCTAGAGGAAAGCAAATATATAGAAGAAAATTTTACAAAAATAGAATCTGAGCTTTATAAATTACAAGAATTTTCTTGGGGTGGAGATTCTACTAATTCTTTAGATAAGCAAATTGTTAGTTTTGTAAAAAAAACTCACAGCTATGATGATATTTTAAAGACAATAGAAACAAATATTTCTTTAAATGTTAAAAAATATACACTCAATACTTGGTATAATAATTGGACAACTATTTTAACAGAGCATTTGTTTAGAAAACATAAAAATATTTTATCGGCGGTCGGAAAGATAAAAAGTGTAGATTTTTTCATTAAAGATATCCCCGTTGATTTAAAGATAACTTATTTTCCAAAAGGATTTATAGAGCAACAAAGAAAAAGTTTGGGAGTAAAACCAGAACTAACTCTTTTAAAAAAAATGGCTCGTGATAACAGTATTTCTTTTGATAAAAATGATACAAAAGACATTATTAAATATCAAATAACAGAGCAATTGAAAAATATACATAGTCCTGCCGTTGATAAAGCACTCGTTGATCTTTCGTTAGAAAATTCATCTATTATTAATAATGCCATGAAAAACAAAAATGTTTTAATTAAATGGTTATATGAACAACAAGGAGAACTTAGATTTGGATCTGAAAATAGATTGTTTATTATATTCATAGATTCTAATGATATGAGTCAAGCATGGGAGTTGAAAAGAAATTTTAAATTATTAAAATCAGAAATATTAAAATATTTAAACGATTTTGATGAAAAAGAATTATTAAATAACAAAATATTTTTTGAATTTAAAAACAATAATTATGAAACTTTATCCGATATAATTTTTATTAAAGTATGAAAACTATAACAAAATAGGTAGTTATTTAGGATTACATTCCTCGAGGGGGCAATTTTTCATAAATAGCTTTTCCAAAAAAGTTTTGCTCATTTCACATTTATAAAAATCCACCCACTGTTTTTCACATTTCTCGGGGATTGCCATAATCAGGGTTTCTCCGTCATAGTCTTTTGTGAACGCAGAGCATCCAGCCAACGCCCACACCAACCCAAGCACGAAACCGACTTCAATTATCTTTATGATGAGTTTTTTTAGTCTTCTTCTTCGCCTTCTTGATAAGGTCATTGGCATTCTCCTTCGCGCTATTTTTCTGCATAAAAGTCCCAAGAAAAAAAGGCACAAGTTTCCCCAGTGCCTCTTTAAAAAATGCAATCCAATTGTTATTTTGATTTTTTTGCATTTCTCTCGTCCCTCACAACTTCAACAATTCCAAATCCGGCAACGCCGAACGCGATAATCTTATCCGCAAGTTCGGGACTGATTGCAATTCCAAAGCCTGCGAGGACTGTGATAATGCCCCGCCAAGTGGACGGTTGGTTTAAGTATTTAAACATTGTGTTCATAATCATTCTCCTTATTTTTAGGTTATGTTCCACAATATGTCGCTTTTCTTTGTTTTTAGTTATTTTTAATTGGCTTATTTACAAGATTTTATTTTGAAAAGTGATGTCTGATGGAACAGAGCCTATTTTTATGTTAAAAAAGCCCGCAAAATGCGAGCAACTATTCAAGGCGGGATTGCCTTAAATCTCTTTACAACAACTCAAAATGCACAAGATCATTGAAGTTCTGATCGGTAAATTCTTTGTCGCTATCCCAATCTCCACCCCAGCGGATTTTGATTTTCAGCTCTTCTGCCTTTGCGAGAACAAAGCCGGCAAAATGATAAAACTTGGCCAGCTCTTTGAAATTATCCTCGCCCCACTTATTCGGGATTGGATACGGCGACACATCCACGGCGTTCGATGGCTTGGAATTGTGCTTGCCTTTCTTGATTTTACTCTTCCCGGCAAAATAGAGTTTCTCCTGTCTTTTGGGATCTCTATGACCTTCTATAATTGTGCAATCATAAATTTTTACAACCGCATTAAAAAGCCTCTGCAAATCAGAGGCGCATGTTGAAAGTCGAGTTTTTGATATTTTGCTAAATTTTGACATAATTCAATCCTTTGTTTTTAAAAGTTGTTGATAAATCATATTGAAACCGTCCTCGAAGCGTTTTCCTAGGTTGGTCAGTTGCTCGTTAATTCTTCGTTCCATCTCCTCAATATCTTTTTTATTGGCATAGCTTTCAGCCACGTGAGTTTTAAAATCAGCTAGATTCTTTTCGTTTTTTTCTGCTTTTTCTTCGACAGTTTTTAACTTGCTCCAAAGCACAAAAGCTAAAGCAGAAATTAAAGAAGTAACTATCCAAAAAACAATTTGTATAACTTGATTCATTTTATATCCTTTTGTGGTCGAGTTGCTTTAATGCTGGTTTTAAATCCGTTTGAGCTAATTGTATGAGTGGCGTTTTTAACAATCCAAGCTCCTTTTATTTCGGCTCTTGGAATGTCTTCTATTTCAATTTTACTTTCAGAAGAAATAAGTGGATTGCCAATCATATTTCCTGAAAAAGTATAAATTCCTTCTTGAATTTCTCGTAATTTTCCATTTGCTCGCATTCGTGCTTGAACTGAATTAGTAAAGATTTCACGCAAAGAAAAAGCCGGACTTCCTTGTCCGACTTCAACCTTTCGTTCTTTCCCAGCTGTGTAATCGTGATATTTTCCAATTACTTTTTTATACTTTCCTCGTTCGGATATTCGCATTCGAAAACTATTGAAATCCTCAAACGGGATTTTAATTGTAGGAAGTGGAGTGCCGTCAGGAAACGTCCCACGAGATGGATTTATGAAAAGTAACTTTCCTCCATTGATTTTTATTACAGCACCATAATCTTTTGTGACCCGCTGAATAAATGAACTGTCGCTCTCATCCGTTTGGTCGATATGTGAGACATAAACCTTCCGGAAAGTATCATCCACACTTTCGGTCAATCCATATCGCCGTGCGATCGTTTGCACAATCCCGAGCAAAGAATAACCTTTCCAAGAATAACTCTTCGGGGCTTTGAAGGACGCTATTTCGTCTTTATTATCCGAATTGCTTGCGTTCCCCGTGATTGTGATTTTATTCGGCAATCCCGATAACTCGACCTCATCCACGATAAACTTACCCATGGGAAACATAGGCTTTCCATCGTATACAATAAAAGCCTCTAGCGTGGCTCCACGGTTTGGAATCGCAAAAGCGTTGTCTCTGTCGTCCAATTCAATCGAAATACTGTCAGAAACTAATCCAACCTCGTCCGTGATTGTCATTGAAATCAAACGATCCTCGAGCAACGCTGTAATGTCCATATCGTCTGCAATGAGTTTGTAAATTGGTTTCATGGGAGTTCCTTTTAGGCATAAAAAAAATCCACCAAAAAGGTGGATTTGATAAATGGTGAGACACGGCGGGGTTGCACCGCCCTTAAATCAGCTCGACTACCCAACGACAACTAAACTCCAATGCCTCATAAATAAAATTTAGGCGAGCTGTTTTGTCTCAATTTAGTTTGTTTAGAATATGTTTCCATAACAACCTCCTTCTTTTTAAAAGTTTCACATTCAAATAAATGAATATTTACCTTAAATATTACAAGAAAAGCCATTAAAGTATTCACTATCGTTAAGCGGATCTCTAAAGTAATTTTCATTATAAGTGTGTTTTTCATTTATTTCAATAATTTTATTGCCATAATTTAATTCGTTCGTTGTTGGTTTTTTCTTGCACCTCGGGGAGTTCAATCTTTACGCCAGCGGATAAAACAGCCTCTTGATTTGCAAGATTGCGGTTAGCTTCTAGCACTTTTTCAACTGCGCCTTTGGTGTGTCCGTAATGTTTCCAACAGATATAATCCAGTGTGTCGCCGTCTTTTGTGGTATAAACAATCATAAAACATCTCCGATTTTCTGTATCACCCCCATCAAACCTCGCTTTTTCTCTTCGCCGTATTTCTTTAAAGTCAGGTTAAAAGTGATTTTTCGTGGCGTGCCGTCTTTTAAGAAGAAAGATTGGTTTTCAGATATTGAGGCAATACACCATTTTCCAAAGGCAAAGCCATTTCCGGAGATCAACATCAGTGGTTTTCCAAATCCTGCCTGTCCTCTCATTAAGGTTATTTGTCTCAGCCCCCCTTTAAACTGTGGATAAATCACACCTTCGAGCGTGATTGTTTCAGCTTTTTTCCCTATATATTGCAGTGCCGTATTACCACCCAAACGATTAAGTTCCGCCCAGCCATATTCAGTTGAACGAGACAAAGTCTGATATGCAGAATTAGAAATACAGAAACGATACACGCCCAAAATCATCATCATATTTACACCAAGCAAAGAGTTTAAATTCAGCTTCCCGCCTAGCGATTTTGTTAAGTCTCCGAAAGAATTGATTTTCATTGATTTTTCCTTTTTTTCTCTTTATATTCTTTTTTAGACAATCTCAAAGGAGAAACAAAATGCCAAAATCAACCCCAGTTAAAGATCTAGTTGTTGATATACTTAATGATTTAAATGCCTATAATAACATCCAAACTTTTACTGGACAAAAAAATAGTGATTACAAAAATTCAATAACAGAAAGAGTTTTAAATCATGCTGAAAAAACTCCAAAATTTAAATCACGACTTCAAAATTTGTTATCTGGCACCAAAGCACAAAACAATGGACGAATTCGTTGTATAGGTCGTCTTGTAAAAAGCGAATTAAAATTAGAAAATAATGAAAATAATTTATCGCCAATTTCTAAAACTTCTAAAACTACAACAAGACATAAGTAAATCAATCATAATTCACCGCCCTTTGTCTGCGAGATGCTTCACGTTCTCTTTCGCTTAGTTTTTCGTTAATCTGATTTGCAACATCCTCGGCATTCATTCCTTCAACAGCATTGATTGTAATCGGAGCAGAGATATTTACATTATTCTGATTGCTTTTTGAGACATTCGTTCTAGGCAGCTCTGTTATGTTATTATTTCCAGCAGAAATATCCATTCCCATATCTTTTATAGTTGAACCAATTTTAACTGGCGAATTATCGTTTGCTGGTTTTGGCATTTTTTTTCTATTTTCATTTCCTCCTGAAACAAAAGACCAAGCCTTACCAATCCAACTATCTTTTACACAACTTTTAATTCCTTTTATCATATTTTTTGCTTTACTCCATATTTTCCCAATCCAACTAAAAACATTTTTAAAAATTACAATAACAGGAGCAAAAAGTTGTTTAAAAAACTTTGATACAGGTTTCCAATATCTAATCAAAAGCCCAGCCCCAAGTGCTATTCCACCAATAATCAAACCCACGGGAGAAGTTAAAAAAGCTAAATTCATACTCTTAAATGCTAATAGCATTTTAGGAATTGCACCAATTGCCAATGAAATAAAACTTTTTCCAATTGAACTAATTTTTAAAATAAAACCTACTACTTTAAAAGCAATTTGTTTTTTCTTTGCCAAAGCAAGGGCAACTCTGTATTTTTGAACTGCGCCAATAGCCAGTAAAAATGGAGCTTTCACAAAAGTAAAAGCATATCCCAAGCCGATTGTTGCAATTTTAAATCCAATAAGTCCAGCAATAGCAAGCCCAATATACTTTGTTAAAACTGGATGTTTTTCCGTAAAATCAGCAATAGAAGTTGTTACTTTTCCAAATACTCCAACAATTTTATTTATTGCAGGCAATAAAACACTTCCTAAATTTGTTGATAAAATAGTAATTTTATTTTTTAAAAGTTGAAGATTATTTTCGGTTGTTGCGGATCTTGTCGCAAATTCTTTTTGCATTGATCCTGCATAATCAGTCTCTTTTGCTACACTTTCTAAATTAGCTTTCAATCCTTTTTCGCCGTCTAATGCTTCAACAAGTGAATTGACGTGTTTTCCAGCATCCGCCCCAAAAATGTTCTTGATAATATCCGCACGCTTCACACCTTGCACCTTTTTTAAGGCTTCAAGGACAGTCAGCATTGCTTCTTTGCCTTTTCCTTCTTCCACCAATTTTGTGTATTCTTTCATAGAAATACCTAATTGATTAAAAGACTTTCGGGATTTACCAGTGGCAACAGGTATTAGTTTCATACGATTGAGCATCATATTTATGGCTGTCCCAGCAATCTCAGGAGTTTTTCCCAAAGACACAAAAGTTCCAGCCAAAGCAGAAGTTTCGTTATAAGCAAGCCCGAATGAGTTTGCCATATCGCCCGCACGAAGATTGATCTTTGTAATTTCAGGCGCAGTCGCCGCAATGTTATTTGAAAGATGATTTATAACATCTCCCACTTTCCCGATTTGACTAATTGGCACTTTCATCACATTTGAAAGTTTTGCCATTGCCGTGCCGGACTCATCTGCCGACATATCAAAAGCCACCGACATCTTAGCAGCCGTTTCAGCAAAGCCTTTAAGTTCTTTGCGAGGAATACCTAGCTGTCCACCTGAGGCAACAATCGCAGATAATCCTTCCAAAGATAGCGGAATGGTTTTAGCGAGATTCTTAATATCGCCTTCCATTGCCTTAATTTGTTTGCGACCTTTGGCTCCTTCATCAAACGCAACGACTTTTTTCACATCCGCCATTGCACTTTCAAAAGCAATCGCAGGTTTTACCATTCCATAAAGTGTTCCACCAAGTGCCACTGCGTCTAACATTTGAGAGCGATACGCAGAACGTTTAGCAAGATTATTAGCCTTAGCATTTTCTATGCGTTGAAGCCCAACCTGTCTTTTTCTTAAAGTTTCAAGCGATTTTCCAAGCGTTGCTTGTTCTTTTGAAAGATTGCGAGTATCAACCCCAGCTTTTTTAAGTGCCAAACCCATTTGACGAACGGCATTTTTATTTTGAACAAAAGCCTGTTTTGTAATTAAGGCTTCTTTTTTAGCACGGCGAAAATTAGCTTGAAGTTTTTTGCTTGGTTTATCGGTTTTACGGATTTCTTGAGCAAGTCTTTTAACTTCGGATTGAGCTTTATTCCAAGCTTGCTTTGTTTTGATCGTGTCTTTTTGCAATCCACGGAAAGAAGTCATTTGAGAGCTGGTGCGATCTAATTTTTTTATGGCACTTCCTAGCGTGCCGAGTTGTTTTTGTGCTGATCCGAAAGCTCCTTTAAAAGTGCCTCCAAGTTCTGCTCCAATAATAACTGATACTGCTGTTTTAGTTGCCATTTTTATTCCTCACCGTAAATTTCACTGCCTTTTTTCCAAGACTTGAATTTGGATTATGTTTTCCGTGCAACCTCTTTTGCTAAACTAAGATTTTTCGCTTACAACACTCAAAATCAAGTATCGCAACATTCGGTTTCTTTATGAACATCCACAGCTTTCTTATGACATTGATAAAAGTCTTCCTAATCCATTTCTAAAATGCTGTTCCAAG
>JAOZUV010000001.1:8763-27381 GCA_029938505.1 Bacteroidales bacterium
AAAACTTTTTGAAGTTTTGCATAATCAGTTTCGTCTAATTCTTCGATTATACTTGGGGTGACTTCACATAAATTAGCAAAAAGTCTGATTTCCTTTTCCTCATCGGATTTATTTTTCATATTGGCAACTGCCAATCTGTCTTTTACTTTTGAACGTCTCATTGTGAGTTCGCTGTGAGTTTGGTTTTCAATTTCAACCGGATATTGTAATTTTAGTTTTTGCATAATTTACTCCTTATATTCCTAGTGCATCTCTGATTTCTGCTAATTTATCCACACCATCAATGACACGTGTCATGTTATCGACATCTATTTCGATTAAAGTTTTTCCATCTATTTCAAGAGAGTAATAACGACAAGCCATAGAACATTGAAGCTGTCCTTTTTCACCCGCACCAAATTTTCCCATATCCATTTCGGTATACATTCCACGGAGTTTGATTGTCAGAGGAATTGTGCTTTCATCATCAGTTAAAGCACCTCTTAAAGTTAGTTGAACTGCGTTTCCGCTTACTATTCCGAATTGTTTTAAAATGGCTGGATCGTATTCTGCTAGTGTAAATGAGGCTTCTAGTTTCTCCATTCCCATATCAATTGTTGCAGGAGCATCCATTCCTCCTGCTCGCATTTCTTCGGTTTTAATTGTGAGTTTTGGAGGATTTACTTCCTCCGCCCGTCCGACATAACCTCGTCCATCAACGAACAGATTAAAGTTTTTTAGTATTTTTGGTATCATTCTTTACTCCTTTTATTTATTGAAAAATTTCTTCTAAATAGTCATTTATCATTCGGCTTCTGAAAATGATATGCTCTGCTGGATATGGTGGCGTAAAATCAAAATCGAAAGTGATCTTGCCTTGTTGTATCTGCTCGGGTGTATTCAAACTTGGATCAGCCCAGCATTGTCCACCAATAATAGCTCCAATGGATTTTAAATAACGGAGATAATTATTCACGCCTTCCGCAACATCCTCGACGTATGTTTTTGTGATATTGCGATCCACTGCCCACATGTGAGCTTTTAACAGACTATCGTTAATCATATCTGCCGTTCGACGAACAGATAAAAACGCCCATTTGAGATCTGCGGAGGTTGTTCTATTTCCCCACAAACGATAACCATCCTGCTGAATAACCGTCGCCACCTCATTTTCATTGAGATAATTGGCAACACAATTTGTATCTCCAAGAGTAAAATCAATTGGTTTAGAAAGTCCGATAATTCCATTGATTACAGTATTTGATGGCGACCACCAAAATCCTCTATCATTATCAGATTTTGCAATCAATCCAGCAATTCGGGCAGATAGTGGTTGCTCGACAATTGTATTAGTTTTTGCATTAAAAACCTTCGCCCAAGGATAGGCGCAATATAGTCTCGCCGATCCCCAATCTTCTCGATAGGTTATAGCTTCCTCTTTTGTGCTGTTCGGACAATCTGCAATAATCACGGCTCGCATTCGTTCAGCAATTCCCATCAATTCTGCCACGACAGGATTTGCCAAGTCGCTCGGGCGGTCGTGCGTAAATCCCGGAGCAATCAAAATACGAGGTTGGACTTTTGCTTCTGATTGAGAGGCTAGTAGACATTGGACTCCTTTGTATTTTCCAGTCGTTCCATCAACGCCACCGATAATATCGCCTGAGGTAATTCTTGCCGGATCGAGATATCTAAATCCAACATTTACATGTCCACCGATAGGAATTGAACCTGTTTCCAAACGTGTAATAATTCCTTCTATGAAATCAGTAGTGAAATCTGTTCCTTCTGTATATGATGTCCCATCATCGACATTTTTAACAGTTAAACTTGAAATAGAATAACCATCAACTTTTATTTGATTGTTTTCATCAAAAATAAGCTCGTTGTTTTGTGAGCTTCTTAAATGAGCATTGCTTGTTGGATTGGCGACATTTATCACAACTACCATTGCCCCTGCTTGATCAAAAATAGTATCTAATGCGTCGGGAATTGTAAATCCATCAGCACTTTCTCCGAATATTTCAACCGCTTCTTTTCTTGATCCTAAAATCAAAGTCGGTTGGTTAATCGGGCCTTTTGGTGCAGTTCCAACCAATCCAATTACGGATGATTTTACTGTTTTAATTGGGCGCGCTCCATCGTTCATTTCAATAACTTCAACACCGTGTAAAAATTGTTCAGACATATTTTCTCTCCTTTATTTGTTGTATTAAAAAAGCCCTCGGAATTAAGGACTTTATGGTTTCTTTGGATAATTAGGTTCAATTTGATCTTTCGGGATGTTTTTTAATGTATTTGGAAAATCTCGTAATTTTTGCCAATATATCAACCATTTTTCAAATTGCTTTTCTGAAAGTGTTGGTTTATCTAAAAGACCTCTTTTGATTAAATCTATCTCCTGTGAATGACGTTCTGCCACCCACATAGTATTTTCAATTAAATGATTGCGTTGTTTTCGAACAAACATTTTGTATTTTTCCAAAGTATCAATTCGCTTTGAAGCTAAACGCTTTTCTATATAGAAATCTTCTGCTTCTTTTAATTCACTTTCTAATACTGGTTCGTAATCTTTAATGGGAATACGACTCTTAATAACATCAACAATTTTTTTATTGTATTTTTTAATATAAAACATAAATTCTCCTTAATTATTACAATAGAAAAGATTAGAACAACTTGCGTATGCCACCGAAGTATCTTCCGATCCTTTTAGTGCGACACAACAAACTAATTCTGAGCAAGAATAAAATCCATTTTTCTTAGCAACATGTGCGCGACAAGATGTTAATCTATCACATCTATGAAAAGCATCGCCTTCTGCCACATGAGAATAGCAACTAGAAAGTCTATCAATCATATAAAATGAGGAATGATACGAATATTCATCATAACATCCACTGCAAGCATCAACATTGTTATATCCTTGATAACAGCGTTGTGTGAAACACCCACTAATAGCATCTGAAATATAAAACCCTTTTAAGCAATTTGTGGCCGTGCAAGCTGTCGCAGTTTCAGCCCAATAAAATCCTGTTGTGCAATTTGTGGCACGACATCCTGAACATTCTTCACATCCAAAATAGCCATAGTTTACTTTTGAATTTGTGGAATCCCCTGTTTCAACATCAAAAGAAATTCCAGTTACCTGACAACCAGTAAGACGATCACAATTATGTATTCCATAATTCATTCTTTCAAAAGTTGAATTGCTTGTATGCTGAGCCTTACAAAAAGCTATTTCTTTACACATAAAAAAACCTTCTCCACAATCAATAGCCTCACAATGGAGTAAGTTGTTAGAGCTATAAAAACCATAATTACAGTTAATTGCTTTTAAATTTTCTCCTTTTTCTGATCGTCCTATTTGATAAAAACCATATTGAAAACCATCTGCAACACACTTTGAAGCTTTGCTTGAAGTTCCCCAAAATCCTCTTAAACTAAGATTTGTTGGATCATTTCGAACAAAAAGATTTTCAACAGAAGCATAATTTTGAACTTTCACAACACAACCAAAAGCAAAAGTTGAACCTGCAACAGTTAGAAGTATTGTTGAGGAATATTTTAATGCTTTTAAATGACAATTTTGTTTCACATCAACATTACCCGACATATTAAATGTTCCATCTGATAGCACAACGTTATAAATTTTTTGTGCTCCTGCATCAACTAATGCTTGGTTGATTTCAATCTGATCGTCTTCTCCATCACATACATAATCCGCTTTATCTTTTACAGACTGTTCCGCAGTATTTGAAGCAACAAAAAGATAGTTATTTCCAACAACATTTAGTCCATCAATAATTATTTGAAAAGCTTCTTCGTCTACATTTGATAAATCTGTTTTAGCAATATTTTTATTCGCAATTGTTTCCTGAGAAACGTTTGATAAATCGGCAAGTGCCAAAGTCGTGTTGTTTTCAATTTCCTCTTGGGCGATTTCATGTGCGCGAGTTTCAGTACAAATAGCGATATTTGGATCAACTGTTAAATTGATTGCTGGATTATTTGAAAAAGCCAAGATCATTCGCACAGATAAATCTTTACTCGTTCCCTCGGAAAACGCAGGCTTGAAAGTTTCGGGATATTTTGCAATTGCAAAAAGATCTCCATCACTATCTAAAACTCCAACTTCTCTAATATGAAACGGCCCTTCTGTTGATGGAATACCTACTTCTAAAACCAAACAATTTGGATTGTTTGGATCAATAAAAAGTGTATTTAAATCTGCCCTAAATACCTCATTTCTAAGTTCAGTTTGATCTACAATAGGGTCATAAACTTCTCCATTTCCGTCGCCGAAAACCATGTGAGTTAAATTTATATTACTTCCATTTGCATGTGCTAAGGCTTCTTTTTGAATACCTGTCGTTGTAATAAGTGTGTAAAATGACATCGTAAATTTTCCTTTATATCGTTTTCAGTATTGTCGTTTCTCCAATAATTAAACCGCCTTTTATTGTTTTTCCAAAATACCCGTCTGGGTAGAACTCAATCTGTTCTGCATGAAAAAAAGAACCTCCTATTTGCGGAAGTTCTGTTTTTTGAACAAGAGAAAATTTCAGTTGTTCCAAATGAGAACGAACATTTTTTGTTATTTTGATAATTTTAGAAACATCAAAAAAGTCTTCATATTTAAAACCTTCCGTCGTGTTTTCAATTAAAACTCTGAAGGTATATGGATTGCCTCCATACTCAAACCATTCTTCAATACGCGCACTTTCAAAATTGAAAGTTTTTAAAACTGATTTCAAAGCTCCGATAGTGCCTTTGCGTTTATGAACATGAAGGCTTGCTTTTATAACTTCACGACGGATTTCCTCCGCCCAATTTTCATTCCAAACATCAACAGACATTTCCCAAGCAAGCCAAGGCAAAACATGAGCAGGACATTTTTCAGGGTTTGTAATGTCTTTATTTTGCGATCCTAAAATTGCCATTCTTTTAGCAAAAATAATTTCTAAATCTTTTTGGAGCTTCAAAGAATTCGGTGGCAAAAGAGTTTTAAAATCAGTCATAATCCACCGTTGTTGTTAATTTGATATTCGTGCAAAAAGGGGCCTGAATATTCGTTGTTTCAACATCTGAAGAAGGAGAAATAATTTTTACTTTTTTAACTCCTTTAGTATGCAAAGCTTCATGAATTCCTGAAACAGCAACCAAGCCTCCAACTTTATGTCGCTCATCAACATATTTTTCTAATAATTCACGACCTTCGTTTTCTACCACTGCAAAAGACGGCCCGGGATAAACTGTGATTTCTGCTTCAATTTCATAGTTAGTAATTTCAGCACCTTGCACACTTACGAGATCAGTCAATGGTCGCTTGTCTTCATCATTTAATTCTAATCTTACAAGTTCCAAAACATCAGCTCGTTCATAATCAAGAACAAGAACTGCATTTTCTAAAATAGGACTACCCGATGCTCGCAATAAAAGAGAATTGTTTTTGTCAAAAATATAATCCACACCTTCATCATAAGTAATAGAACTTGTCGCATTTTTCACGACTAAATCTGTTATATTTTTTCCATCAATAAGCACTGCATTGTTTTCAAGTTGAACTTCAATATCTGTCAAAGATTCTCGTTCAGTTGGACTTCCGTCTTCATCAGTCGAAAGAACTGTTGCAACAACTTCTCCGGGATTAGGGCTGTCTACATCAACGGATTTTACTTTTACACTTGCTGAAAGAGCATGGAAAATGTATCCACCAATTGGCCCAGCTGTTGAAAATCCTTCCAAGGAGAGTTGGCAACGGTGTCGCAAGCGATTATCTTCTTCATCTTCCAATCGTAAAACACCATATCCTGCGGCTTTTTGATCCAAGTCTGAACCTGTTGCATAAGCAAGTAAATTTGACTTAGCCGCCTCATTTATTCTTTGACGAACTAGCATTTCACGATAGGCGGTCGTTTGTAAAACCGTGATAGCAGGATCGCTTTCTAAAAGAGCATCATAACCAGTATCTTTGCCAATAAATGTCGAATAATATTCTTTTAAAATAGTTTCATAATCAATTTCTTCCACTACCTTTGGAGCAGGTAGTTTTGATAAATCTATAACTGTGAAACCACTCATTTTATTTACTTCCTCTTATACTAAATCTAAATATATACATTATGTTTTTGTTTTTTATTCTTCGTAAAGTTTTAGTTATTTTTTAATCTTTTCAATTTTTTTCTATTTATTTTACCGTTTTTCTCAACCGCGTGTCTTACACGAAGCGTCAAAAAATAATAAAATCTCTGAGAAAAATTCTTGAAAACATCAAAAGTATCTATTTAAATTTACTATATTTCAATCCCTTCAAGTTTTATCATCTCACCATTCGCAAGATAACGTCCTTCTAAATCAAGAATTAGCTTGCCTTGTTTTATACTCTGAACAATGACTTGAATAACTTCAAAACGATGCTCCCATTCATAAAGAGCCTCAATAACATCCGAGTAAATCTCAGCAATCAGCTCGCCATTTAAGGGACGATCAATTCTTTCAAAAAGCCGTGATCCATAATTCCTCCGCATAACCCGAGAGCCAATCGGAGTGGTTAAAATATTGGTTATCGATTGCTTTAGATGAGCAATTCCTTCTGCATGCCCACCGTTGTTTATATTCATTCCACGCATTACTGCTCCTTGATTTTAGGCATAAAAAAAGCCCCGATGAGGGGCTTTTAGTAATTAATTTTGATATTATTTATACAAGCGACAATTCTAACTTGTCTTTTATATTAGGCCATAACTTACAGATCTTCACATTATACCTATTTGCTATAAATCCTATAATCTCTGGAATGTTTACAATAGTAAAATTATTATTTTCTGTGGATATTTTATCGAGGATAGTTTTACTTATATTTCCATGAGCATAAAAACTTGTTATTCTATAAGACAAATATAAATATCCAAAGTGATAAGGCTTTCCGTTATCTTTACAATGTTCAGTTTTAACTTGTTCTAGCATGGATAGGACGTTTTAAATATTTTGATATCTTTTTCTTCGGTGCCTTCTATTTCTAAGTTTTCCATTCTCTCAGGGAGTTTATTGATTTGTTCTTCGTAGTCTACAGCGTGGAGATATTTTGCTTTTTCCATATCGCTTAGCATGGTATTATACTGATTTTTTATATGCTCTAGATAACACTTATATCTATCATCTATCTTATTCTCGTCCTCAAAAATATATAAAATTCTAAAGCAAGATTCCAATAAGCGACGAATTGCAGGATAATTCATTTGTTTATATTCGTAAGTCTTATTAACATTATCACTGTAAAAACTCATTATTCCATTGCTTATGGAATAAAATGAAAACATTTCCTCACGAAAATATTTATTACTATCTTTTGAAATAGAAATTTCAGAAATATTTTTTACCTCTTCAAATAAAGCATTGAAAAGCAAATGCGGTGTTTTTGTTGAATTATTTATCATAATTTTTCCTATTATTAAATATTAAATACTTATTAAAAGTACTAAATAAAATATTAAAAATCAACCACTTTTCACTTTACTCGACCCCGCAGTAATTGTTCCTTTATGAGTGATCGGATCAACCTCAACAGCATCTCCAATTCGTGCAACTCCAACTCCGCCACCACCGAGAGCAACATTTCCAACCCCCGATAAATTCCCATTTACGGTTGTGTTTCCATCTAAAGTAATTACAGGAGCTTTCACGATTGCAGTGCTTGCTTCAATATTTACTTTTCCTGCAATTTTAATATCTGCGTCGCCTTTTAAATCACATTTGAAAAATTTGTTTTCCGTGTCATACTCCACCACCGAGCCGTCTTTAAAAACTTTCTTTTGTATGTTTTCAAAATTACTTGGTGCAGTGGCAGAACTTTGATAAAGAGATTTTAAAATTATGCCAGCGTCTAATTCTCCGTTAGGAGAAAGAACGACAACTTGTTCGCCAATCTGAACGGCTTTCCAATTTACATTTTCGCCAGCTTCTTCTGTTATCCACGGCAAAAAGGCAGTTTCAAGATCGCCAATTTTAACTTTGGCACGAGCATTTTCATAATCAATTTCTGCAACTGTTCCAACGCGAATAAGGTTGGCCATACGCCGAGCGAGATCATTCAATTGAAAGCCTTGCTCTTCATTGGAAGACATTATTTTTTTCCTTCCTTTGTAGTTTTACTCTCTATTTTGCCTGTTTCTATTTTTTTTAATTTTGGTTCATTTCTTATGTTATGACAAAATCCTTCTGTTAAAAATGAAATGGCTTTTTTTTCTGCTAAATCATAAACCTTGCCTTTTTTTAAAACTCCTTTGTCTTGTATCATTTTTACTTTCATATTATACCTCCTTTGGGGTTATATTTTGATTGATAATTATTTCAGTAGGAATGGAAACACCTACCTCGGGTTGCTTCGTTTCAGTCCTGTAAGACAATCCAAAAGTCAGACGAATTGCCCCATAAGTCTTTTTTCCATCAATAGTCATATCCATATCTGTGCCTTTGAACTTTAAAATTGCTGATTTGCGATTAGGTATTTCCCAGCCGTCCATTGCATTTTCAATCTCCATTGCAATCTCGTCGAGCTTGTCATCAAGGTCATCTTTGCCACAATCGACCGCTTCAATTGATATTTCAAGATTTCGTTCCAGCGGGCCAAAGCCATCAGTATCCCATCTTTCTTTGTGTATTTGCTCATCATTGGCATAAACCAAGATTGCTGGTAAATTTTGGTCGAAAAGAGGTTTTGCACGACTAACATAAATACGATCAACCGCCTTTGTGTTCACTTCTTTCAAGCGATCCGCAATGGCATTTCTGATTTCTTGTCTTGGGTGCATTATTTAGTCCTCGTGTAAAATCAGCTTCTTACTGCCGGGAATATGTGCTTGAATATCTACAATTTGATATTTCTTTTCGTTTATAATTAAAAAATCGCCTTGTAGAGGATTTTTATATTCTAATGGAAAATCAACTAAGCGAACAAACAAAACAATCTCAGCAGTTGATATATCGGCTTCTTTTGTTGTTTGTAAATTGACTTCAATATATGCTTCGTGAAAATCCCCCCTCATTTGAAAAGGAGGGTTTTCTGAGCTACCGGGAATATATTCAACATCTCGCCCAAATATTCCTTGGCAAGATTTATTGATAAAATTATCGTGATCGAACATATTTTATTCCTTCATTAAATTTTTCAATTCCTTTTCAGCTTCCGGCTTTGATTTTGCCTCAACCCATTCCTCGCCTTTGTCATCAATAACAGAGAAAAGCCCTCTTGTTTTATCTATTTCTTTTAAAGCAAAAACAGGTTTTTCATCCTCTTTTGTTGCCCCTTTATCGTCTGTTTTATTCTCTGTATTCATTTGAGTTTGCAGAGGCTTTGGAAGTTGTGGTGGATTTGGAAGGGTTGGTGTTTTATTTTCCACATTTTCCGAAGGCTCAGGTATTTTATTCTGCAAAGATTTGGCTTTCTTAGAAGTTAAATTTTCTAATCCAACCAACACTTTTTTTGATACTTCTCCCTTTACAATTGAAAAGGTTTCCCCTTGTTTGAAAAATACAGGTTCATTTACAATGTAGCTTTTGCCTTTTAAGGTTAAACTATGTTTACGGAGTTCTGCTTGTTTTTTAGAAAGTTGGATTTTCATACCAACTCCCAAAGAAATAAAATTGTCTTTTACTTGATAAGTTATCATTTTTTAGCCCTCCATTTTAAGATTTAGTTAAAGTAACAAGACAAGCATGTTGCCAAAATCCATAACCAACATTTCTCCAAGTATCAACTCCATATTGGTGTGCTGAATTATCAAATTCATACTCTGAACCTTCGGCTTTTGTTTTAAGTTGAACTTGCTCTTCTTCTTGTCTAATAAATGGTTTAACTTCACCGTCTGTTCTAATAATTACTATTTTGTTATTCCAATCTAATCGTCCGTTTTGAGCAATTGCAATATCAAGATCAGATAAAACACTTACAGGATTTGTGGCTCCGCCAACAGATAAAGGGACAGATAAGCAAGCTTTTGCCGAAAACCATAAATTTGTTGGAGTAATAACTAAGAACTTACTTGCTCCCTCATTCATAGGTTCTCCTTGGTCATCTTTGAAAGAAACAATTTGTTGTATTCCTTTTAAAATAGCACTTCTAAGAGCCGCCTCTGTTGGAGCAGATGGAATTCCAACCTCTCCGTTAATTGGAGCAGAAGATAAATCAAATTCAATTCTATTTGATTGAAGTCCGCTTTTACCTTCCTTGTGTGTTGAATCAAAGAAAAAGCTTCCATCATAACAAGGTTGAGCTTCTCCTTTTTTAAGTAATTCAGAAAGTAGTTGCGCCCAATGTGAGTTTGTTCTGTTGGCTAAATCATTTATGCGCACCTTTATTTGCCCTGTTTTATCTCTACGAAGATGCTTTACAGGAATATCGATACTTGCTTCAAAATGCTTGTTTTTAATTTCAAGACCATTTGTTGAAAAACCTTTTGCATGGCGACCGCCAATCCATTCTCTCATAACAGGACTTTGACCAATCCAATTGTATTGTTCGCTTTCTTGATCTGATGTAAAATAATTAGAAATGGCATTTACCCACTCCATTCCATTTGCTTGATTGAGCTTTTTATAGAAACTTCCAATAATTGCTCGTGATGATAGTTGTGATAAAGACATGTTTTTTTCTCCTTTATAGTTGTTATTTTTATTGTTTTGATAATTTAAGCTTCACTTAAAAAGAAATTGAATGCTATAATTCCATAATCTGATTTTTCAAATCTGATTACTTTTCCAACATAGCTATTTCCAGTTTCGGTTAAGGTAAAAGTATTGTCGTCTGTTGCATAAACTGATTTTCCAATATCTGCCATTGTTAGTCCTGAAATAAAAAGCGATATTTTTCCTTGCGCTTTTACATCAACATTAACCTCTCCATCCGAGCCATCTGAATTATCAATATTGTCTTTTGCAAAACCCATAGCTTTGTCGCCAGCAACAAGTGATCTTCCATACCCAGTAGTTGAATTTAGTCCAACAAGTGAACCTTGAAAAACTTTTTGAGAAGCCGCGATTGCAATTGTGTTACTATCTTCTGTGCTTTCAAAAATTCGATTTACGTCTTTTGTTAATGATACCATAATATTTCTCCTTTTCTATTTTGATAATACTTTTACTTGACCATTGTTTTCGGCTGTGAAATAAGCAACAAAGGCTTCTTTGTCATTGTTAAATTCAGCTCTTAAACTTGCATCTGATTTCCATTTTGTCTCAGCTTGTTCTTCGATAGGAGCATTTTCGTCAACTTCGATTTTTTCTTTACCTTCGTTTGCATTTGCACCAGCTTCAATTTTCGGCAATTTATTTTCCGCTTTTTTTAAAGCATCAATATGCGAATTACCTTTTGATTGTTCTGCTTTTATGATTTGAACTGCTAATTTTTCAGCCGTCATTTCAGTGTCTTTTTTGGCACTAGCAATTAAATCATCGTGGCCACTTAAAGTCATTTCATCAATCGCAAATAAACGATTTCTTTCAGCATCAACACCAGCTTTAAAACCAGCTTCTTTGCTTATTTTTTCAACCCCCGATTTTCCAGCCTCTAAACCTTCGTTCATTAAAGCCTTTACAACATCAGGGCATTCTTTTTTAAGAAAATCCGCCGTTATATTTTCTTTGGTTAGTGTGTTTTTATTGTCAGACATTTTACTTTCTCCTTTGTTTTTATTAGTTGGTTGGTTAGTATTATTGATAGATATTGCGTCGAGAACGCTTTCATAAGTTCCGAGCATATCAGCCATACCTATGCTTACAGCTTCAGAACCAATCATTACTCCACCTTGTCCAAAATCCTTTCGGATTGTGTCTTCGGCGACATTGCGATATTTTGCAATTGAAGTGATGAATTCATTTTCCAAACTATCAAGTTCTCTACGGATTTTTTTCAATCCTTCAGGAGTTCGCGGGTCTGGACGTTTGTTTTTGGCATTAGTTGATACAATTTCAATGTTCTTGTATCCTCGCATATCGTGGGTTTCTTGCACGGGTATCATTGAAACAACACCGATACTTCCAAGAAGTGCAGATTGATGAGAGACAATTTTTTCCGTTGCACTAGCAAGCCAATAGGCTGCCGAGCAACAATGTCGCCCAACATAACTCCAAACTGGTTTTTTCTCTCGTGCTTTGTAAATCATTTCAGACATTTCAGATGGGCCAACTGCAACGCCTCCCGGACTATCTATGTCCAGCAGAATTGCATCCACTTCGTCATTATCAAGAGCGGTTTGTAAATCCCGCGCCAAGACATCCAATGCCGTGCCACCAAAGAGAAAAGTGAAAAAATCATATCGAGGTGTAATCACGCCTTTGACGGATATAATCGCCGTTCTTCCTCTTATATTAACCATCCTTGTATTTCGCAAAGGTTGTTCTGCAAAAAGAGAAAGTGATTGCTTTTCTTTTAATAACGACAAGCGTAAATTTTTCAACTCATCAGGTTCAATTGCCCAATGTTTTGAAAGAGCAATTAAATCATTCATCTTTCTTTTCCTCCGTTTTAATTATTTCTTTGTCTTCCACAATAGTTTCAATCAAATTAGCTTCCATTCGTAGCTTATGTTCTTTGGCACGTTGTGGATGTTTTGCTTCCCAATTTCCACCAGTAATTTGAGCGGTTTCTTCCGCCAAAGTAGATACGCCTAAATTAACACGATACTCTGCCGCTTTAATTTCTTTTAATTGATCTATTTGTCCTCGTGGTGGGCCTATCCATTCTGTGCCTAAATATGCTTTTCGAATGAATGGATTTGAGAAAAATCCCGGAGCTTTTAAAATTCCTTTGGCAATTGCTTCTGTAATAACCATTTCATAAACAGGTTGGCAAAATTGTTCTGCTATCCATTTTCTCCGTGTCGAAAAAGCCTTCCACGCCTCAACAAGTGCGGCTTGTGCCGCAGAATAAGAAGCCGTAAAATGTTTAATTAAAATTTCAAAAGGGATTTCCAAAGCCACGCCAATTTGTCTTAAAACAGATTGAACGAAATTATCAAAGCCACTGTTTGGTCTTTTAGGATCAGCAATTTCAATATTCTCATTTGGTTGCAGGTCTAAAATAGCTCCCGGAGACATTTTATAATCATCTCCGCGATCACTTGTTTTTTCATCTTTTGTTCCCATTGGAGTCATAGGAGCTAGTCCTTCTTCACTTTCGCTTTTCACAAAAATCGTGAACATCGAAGAAACAACGGCCGCCATTATTTCAGCTTCCGAATAACGATCAAGCTGTTTCAAACTTTCAATTACAGGAGCTAGGTAAGGTATGCCTCTTGTTAATCCGGGGCGAGTTCTTTTAAAAATATGTAAAACTTGTCGTTTGCCAGTCTCATCGAAAGCAGGAATTTTAGTTGCTTTTTCTTTTGTTTCTTCTAAATCATCTGGACTTTTATCAAAAATATTATAAGCAATTGGCGCGCCGTCATCATCAACCTCAACACCAGCAATCATATTTTTGGTTTTGCCTTTATCTACATTATCCACACGATCAGCTTCAACAATTTGCAAAGCTGTTCCAAATGGATTTTCAGAACGTTCTTTGTATTTGCGCACCACAAAAACATCGCCACTTTCTAAGCACGATCTTAAAATCAAAGATTGCATTTCAGTAAAGGATTGTGAGCGAGTAATATCACAATCAGTATTATCAGACCACATTCTAAAAATACGTTCTGCGGATTTTTCAAATTCTTCCATTGTTTCATTTGTTTTTAAATATGGTTTTAAGATTTCACGATCAATATGAGATTGAGGACGAAGTCCTGTTCCAATTACATTTGTTACAACTGTGTTGACCGCTCCACTGGCCAAAGGCGCATTTCTAAGCAAATCACGTGAACGATCACGAAGAACAGGTAAATCATCCAAAGTTGCATTATCAGCAGAGCCGGATAAAGTTTTCCAGCTTTTGGTTTGTCTGCGATCCATTCGCCCACCAACATATCCACCAAAAATTGCCATACGAGTTCGAGCCTCCATTCTTTTAAGTCCAGCAGTTGGATTAACAAAGGAAACTGCTTTATCAATTAAATTTGGCTTTGGTATTTTAATCTTATTGCTCATTCATTCGTTCCTTTTTTAACTTTTCCAAGATGCAGTCCATCCGTGAGAGTTCTCCACGCATACGCACAAACCAATGGGACAACGCCGTTCCCACAGGCTCTAATCCTGTCCACCCGATTGGCCAACCCATTATCCATTCGCAAAACGGCGGGTTTAAGGTGAGTTGGGATTTTTCTCCATCCGTTAAAGTCTTCGGGTTTTGGTGGCCAAATTGGCAATTCATCTTCTTTGAATAATGAACGCTGTGATCTCGTAGTTTTAATTTTCCTGATTTTCCCTGCCTCCATTCCATTACCCCACCTTCCACATCGCTTGCGTTTGGAGTTCTCCAATTGTTTTTTAGGGCAATTTCTTTTACGCTTTTTCCATAATTCTCGCTCGTTGAGGCTGGTTCTTGCGCTCGCAGTGTTGGCCACATTATCACTTCGTTTGCTAGTCTCTTTTTCTTGTTTCCTTTTCGAACTTCGTTCATAGAAGCACCGTTGCTTGATGATTTCACAACTGTTGGCCAAACTTTCGCAAATCTTCCTAAACCGAGACTTCGACTTTCTCCCTTTGAATTGATTTTGCGATATGCTCCTTTTGGTGTTTTCACAAAGGTGTCTTTTGAAGAAATGATTTCCCCCGTTGTCGCATCGGAGCTTGTCGTTGTAGGCCAATATGAAAAGTCGTTCTCTTTTATGAGGCGCACCGATTTCGACCGCTGTAAACAAGCCTGCCTTAACTCGATAACCCATTGCTTGTAAGTCTTTTGCGACAGATTCAAATCCAAGTCGTAAATGTCCTCCGACGTTTTCGAAGAAACAAATCGGGGGTCGCACTTCTCGAATAAGCCTTGCGACATCTGGCCACAAGTGCCTTGGATCTTTTTCAGCAAGTCTTTTTCCTGCGATGGAAAAAGGCTGACACGGATATCCCCCAACGATGCAGTCCACTTTTCCACGCCACGGCTTGCCATCAAAGGTTTTAATATCCGACCAAATAGGTGCTTCAACCAATTGTTTCTCTTCCATGCGTTTTGCCAAGATTTCGCAACAATATGCTTCCCCCTCCACATAGCAGATGGTTCTAACATTTTTGATTGCCAATTCAAGTCCGAGTTCAAGTCCTCCAACTCCGGAGCAGATTGATAAAATATTGAAGGTATTTTTATCCACAATTTTCTTTTTCCTTTTGGCATAAAAAAAAGAAGCCAAGACCTCTTTTTTTATTGTTTTTTTAGTAAATCCAAATTCTAAAAATTAAGAAAAAGGAGTTGCTCCACGAACACGGATTCCGCCTCGTTTTTTAGAAGTTAGTTTATTTAAAAGCCATTCTTCTCTTTTTTGAAGCATATTTAAATCTGCTTTTCGCACTCGTTGCCCGTTATAACTAGCTTCTTGTGCGTTCGTTAATATGTCGGAAATAGCCTGTTGAACTTCTTCAATTTGTTCTTCATAGGTTTTTATTGCCATTAAGATATTCCTTTACTTCTTACTTTACGTCCATGAGAAACTTTATTTGTTGAAGTATTGGGGTTTGTCGAAGAGGAAGGAAGTTTCGTTATTTTCTTATAAGGAGCATTTTCAACACGCTCTGCACCAACATTCAAATTGAGTCGATAGTTTCGTATCAATCCTCGAAGTGCGGCATAAGAATAAACACGACAATCAAGTGCTTCCGTTCTTATTCCTTCTCGACGAGGTTGCCATTCTCTTATTAACCGTCCTTTTGAATATTTTTTCTTAACTATTTCAGAAGTTATTTGCTCGAACCATTCAAGCTCTCTTTCCTTTGGAAAATGCCAATACCCAGCACCAAATTTTTCAATATGAAGACGACGCATTAAGGTCTCTTTTGCATCATTTACACCAATTACATAAACAGGTTTTTTCGTTTTAAAACTCTTTGAAGCCGTGGCTGGCCAAATTGGATTTCCAGTTCCGCCTTTTCCTTTTATTGCCCATACGCCATACATTCTTCTTTCAAAACAATAATTGATAACTTGGTCTGTATAGTGTCCTCCACTATCCACACAAGTCGCCGATATATTTAAGTCCGGCACTGCTTTTTCATGTTTATATTTTCGGGATAAAACCTTATCAAGCTCCGCCCATAATTCCGGAGTTGAAGGATCGCCGTAAAAAATATGAAAATCAATAGACCAACTTTCTTCATCTTTTCCCCAGCCAACAATTTCAAGCTCTAATCTGTTGTCTTGAACGTCAACACCACAAGTTAAAATCACAACCCCAGCGGGTAAAAGCGGGCCATATTTTTCTCTTCTAACGAGAAGTCCTGTCGGATCTATTGTTTCGCCACTCATATCTTCCCAACTTTCTCCTAGCTTAGTATTCGTCCATACTTGAAGACGACTAGGATCTTTTTTAACTTGTAAAAATTCTTTTGCAATATCGCTCCAAGACACCCAACCATTGGGAGAATATAAAGAAGATAAATGAAAACTTGCCACATCTGTGTTAAAAGGTTTATGAGCAATCCAATGTCCCTTAGATAAGATTTTATCCTTAATCTCATTTTCCCATAAATCATTACAATTTATACACTTATATTTTGCTCCATTAAATTTTTTTGAATTAAAAACAATCTGCTTCCAAATCAATCTTTGATAGTGGTTGCATTTTGGACACGGCACATAGTAATACCTTTGATCTCCTTCTAAAAATGCTTGTTCTATTCGACTGGCTTCCTTTATTGTAGGAGTTGAAATCATAAAAATTTTCTTATTTCTGAAAGTAGATGTTCGCTCAATAGCTAAATCCACAGGATCTCCTTCAATTCCAGCCTCATCAGGAAAACCGTCAACCTCATCCATAAATAAGTATCTAACAGGCATTGATCGAAGCCCAACAGGGGAATTTGCTCCTGTCATAATCAAAACTCCCCCTTTGAATTCTTTCATCAAAATCGTGTTTCCACTATCTCTTGATTTAGGAGAAGTGATATATTTTCCAAGCACCTTCGTTGCCTCAATCATAGGTGCTATTCTCATTTTTGAATTTCGTTTAGACAATTCAATATTAGGATTTACATATAATGTCGGCCCGGGAGCATAGTGGATAATATAGCCTAGCCAATTCAATCCCGCCTCTGTTCCACCAATCTGCGCACCTTTCATAAAGACAATTTTTTGCACAGTATGAGACGGCGAAAGACAATCCATAATTTCTTTTAAGTATGGAGTTCTTTTTGTTTCCCAATGCCCCGGATCGCTTGTTGAAACTTTTGAAAGAACACGATATTTATCCGCCCAATCAGATACGGACAAGCTAAAATAGGTTTTCGTGTGCTTTCTATGTATTTGTATTAGTTCTTCCAGAAATAATTCTGTTGGTTTTCTCGATAACTCTTGATTCGAATTCATCATTTAACTCTTTTATTGCCTTTTCAAAGTCCTTTTTCATAACATCAGATTGTTCTTTGAAATTCTTACCTTGTAATTTAGGAGGGAGTTTATAAACAAGAGACATCATTGTGTCTTTCCATTGCCCACATAAAACAGCAAACGTGATTTTAACAAAATCTAAATCTAAAACTTGTGCATATTCTCTCCTTACTTTTAATTGTTTTAAAGCGGCATCTGATATTGCGATATTTTCATTGGCATTTTTTATTCTACTCGATTGTTCTATGCCTCTTGCCATCGAATGTTTTGTGTTTATTTCCCATTCCTTATCAGACTTTTTAGGATCAATCGTTCCATCTTGAAGAGGAGTTATTCTGCCACTTTTAATGGCTTCTTGAACTGCGGAATGATGAACTTTTCTGTGCTTTGCATAAGCACGAATACTCATTCCTTTTTCTTTCTTATGCCTATGGCAAGTCCTCCGCTCTTGAGTTTAATAAGAAAAGAGTTTTTTAATCCAGCACCTCTTTTATGTTGTTTTTTTACTTAAATACGTTAGAGTATGTAAAATTGATTATTTAAAATTAAGGATTGTGAAATAATGGCAAAAAATAAATCTAACAAGCTAGAATTGGTATGGGCGGGGAAGGATGCGAAGACATCACCCGAGCCACGAGTTTTGATTGAAGATAAAGAGAAGTCATACAAGGTTGATGAAGCCAATGGAAATATCCTGATTCATGGGGATAATTTGTTGGGGTTGAAATCTATCGAGAATGAATACGCAGGCAAAGTGAAATGTATCTACATTGACCCGCCTTATAATACAGGAAATGCGTTTGAACATTATGAAGATGGTTTTGAGCATTCGATATGGCTTGGATTGATGCGTGATAGGTTGGAGATTTTACGGAATTTATTGACGGATGATGGAAGTATTTGGATAAGTATTGATGATAATGAACAGGCATATATAAAAATTCTTTGCGATGAAGTTTTTGGAAGAGAAAATTTTATGGCAAATCTTCCAACAATAATGAATTTAAAAGGAAACCAAGATCAATTTGGTTTTGCAGGAACTCATGAATACACAGTTGTTTTTGCTAAAGACAAAAAGAAACTTTCCTTTAACCAGTTTCTTGTTGATGAAGAAGAAGTTGCCAACAAATGGGAAGATGATGAGATTGGAATGTATAAGAAAGGTGCTAACT
>JAOZUV010000072.1:0-4718 GCA_029938505.1 Bacteroidales bacterium
TGGCTCAGCTTCACGCTCCTCAATTTCTATAGCTCCTTCAGGGCAATCACCTATACAAGCACCCAAGCCATCACACATTAAATCACTTACCAATCTGGCTTTGCCATCAATCATTTGAAGAGCACCCTCTGGACAACCCGGGATACATAATCCGCAGCCAGTACATTTATCTTCATCAATTTTTATAATTTCTCTTTTCACGTTATAATCTTATTTTTCAATACTTTAATTAATGTTTCAAAATACCATTTTATTATTCAAGGCATTATGGTATTTGATTGCGCAAATATAAATACAATATTTGATATCAGTTAATAATTTCAGAAGAAAATTTTATGATATTTATCAGAGATATTTATCGAGGGTTTGTCCTTTAAGATAATCTCGGTATTGAATTGTCATATCTTTAGTTACAGTACTAAAAATACACTTATCAAAAGGACAAATAGGTTTATCCATTGGACAATCAGTGATTTCAATTTTACCTTCGATGGATTCATAGATTTCAAGCAAACTAATATCTTTAGGTGCCTTTTTCATCGCAAATCCACCAGAAGGACCTCTATGGGATTCGATAAAATTATCTTTCACCAATCGTTGAAAAACCTTAGCTACATGATGCTTGGAGCTTCCAATCGTTTCAGCTATTTTCACAACATTTATCATTTTTTTAGCTTTAGCCACTAAGATAATTCCGTGCAAAGCAATAGAGGCTGCTTCTGAAAGTGTTACAATTTTTGACATTTTTTACAATTCTACAATAAAAGTATTTAATTACCCAAATGTAAATTCCATTTCTCTATTAAAAAAGTATTTTGAGTTTTTTTTAACAAAATTTGGCTTATTTTTACTTATTAAAAATAATCAGCCCTCATATGCTTATAGATATTTTAAAACACACCATAATGATCACGGCCTTTGTACTGGTCATGATGCTTATTATTGAGTATGTAAATGTACAAAGTCGGGGAAAGTGGATTAAACCATTAAAGCAAAAAGGATGGCTGCAAATTATTTTGGCAGCGGTATTGGGAATCATTCCAGGATGCCTGGGAACTTATACAGCTATTTCGCTTTATTCACATAAAATTTTTGGGTTTGCGGCACTAGTAACAGCTATGATTGCTACTTCAGGAGACGAAGCATTTTTAATGCTTTCAGTCATGCCACAAAAAGCGTTGATGCTTTTTCTAGTCATTTTCATTATAGCAATAATTGCTGGCTTTATCATTTATGCTTTCATGCGTAATAAAACTCTAATGAAACTCCCGGAAAATCATCTAACCATTCACGAAGAATATCCTGAGTGTATTTGTTTCGAACCTAAAAATATCATCAAACAATTTCGAAATATAAGTTTCCAACGAGCAATACTTGTTGTAGGTATTTTGCTTTTTCTTTTTGGTTTAATTAGTGGCGAATTTGGTCACAGCCATGACATCATTCCTGCTCATGGAAGTGATATTGAAGTTGTTCATAATCATGAGCACGAAGCAGAGATGATTGTACAAGATGATGTACATGAATCAGAATGGAACTGGATTTCAACTAGCTTTTTGATTGTTTCATTGATTGCACTTTTCATCATTTCTACAGTAAATGATCACTTTTTAGAAGAACATCTGTGGGGACACATCATCAAAAAACACTTTTTAAAAATATTTTTGTGGACATTAGGAGCTTTGCTTGTTATTCATTTTTTGAGCAATTACCTCGACATTAATCATTGGATTGAACACAATATGATATCCATATTGCTGATTGCCGTTTTGATTGGGATTATACCTCAATCAGGACCACACTATATTTTTGTTTTATTATTTCTACAAGGCACTATTCCTTTCAGTATTTTATTAGCCAATTCAATTGTACAAGATGGGCATGGGGCTTTACCACTACTGGCTGAATCAAAACGATCCTTCTTATTGGCCAAACTAGCCAATGTAATTATTGGTCTTATTGTCGGATATTTAGGAATGCAAATAGGGTTTTAAAATCTATTATTTTAATGAAGCTAAGCATCATCATCGTTAATTATAACGTTAAGCATTATCTCGAACAATGTTTAGTTTCAGTTATTAAGGCATTGAAGGGAATTGAGTCCGAAATTTTTATTGTGGATAATAATTCAAATGATGGATCTCAACAAATGCTTATTCAAAAATTTTCGAATATTCATCACATTTTCAATACTGAAAATTTTGGTTTTTCGAAAGCAAATAATCAAGCTCTGAAAATTGCCAAAGGCGAATACGCTTTACTACTCAACCCTGACACATTAGTTGAAGAGGATACTTTTCTGAAGGTTATTCAGTTTATGGATTCACATCAGAAAGCGGGCGGTTTGGGTGTGAAAATGATTAATGGAAAGGGTGAATATTTACCAGAATCAAAACGTGGCTTTCCAACGCCTGCAACAGCTTTTTACAGGTTCTCAGGTTTCGCACAACTATTCCCTAAATCTAAAAAATTCAACAAATATCATTTAGGAAATTTAGATAATAATAAAACACATGAGATAGAAGTTTTATCAGGTGCCTTCATGTTATTGAGAAAAAGTGTACTCGACAAAATCGGATTTTTAGACGAAACTTTTTTTATGTATGGTGAAGACATTGATTTATCATACAGAATTACGATTGCAGGTTTTAAAAACTATTATTTCCCGGAAACACAGATTATCCACTATAAAGGAGAAAGCACTAAAAAAAGCAGCATAAGCTATGTCATGGTTTTTTATAAAGCAATGTTAATTTTTGCCCATAAACATTTTTCAAAAAAAAGCTTTAAATCACTTTTTTTCCTAATAAATACAGCCATTTATTTTAAAGCTTTCTTTGCCTTATTATTGCGATTCATAACTTATATTTTATCAAATATTTTCAAAATTTATTCAAAACAAAAACGAATAATTATTGTTGGTTCAAGGCAAGAATGCATTCGAATTGAATCTTTACTCGAAAACATTCATGTAAAAAACGAATTTGTAGGAAAAATAACAACGGATAAAAGCATTAAAAAGCATCCTGGTTTTATTGGAAACTTCACTCAGTTAAAAGACATTCTAAGAATTTATAAAATTAATGAAGTCATTTTTTGCTCAGACAATATAGATTTAAAAGATGTTTTGGATAAAATGTTAGAATTAAAAACACTAGCTATTGAATACAAATTTTCACAAAGTAACAGTACAGCTATTTTAGGGAGTAATACAGCCTATATTCTATAAACAACTGTATATCTGAAGATTTGTACTTTTATTTAGAATTGTTCCAGATTGCAATATTTTCATTATCTTTGCAAAAGCAAATGATCAATTCAACATTAGAGACACAAAAAAACCTAAATAATGGCCAAATTTGAAATTATTATGCCCAAACTGGGCGAAAGCATTATAGAAGCTACCATTACCAAATGGCTAAAATCTGAAGGAGATCAGATAGAAGAAGATGATGCCATTGTTGAAATTGCCACAGACAAAGTAGATTCAGAAATCCCCTCCCCTGTTGAAGGAAAACTTATAAAATTATTATTTGAAGAAGGAGATACTATTGAAGTTGGGAAAGTAATTGCACTTATTGAAATGGAAGGTGAAGGATCATCTAAAACGGAAGTTCCAGAAGCTACTCCTGCAAAAGAAAAAGCTGTTAAAACTGAAGAAAAAGTTAAAGAAAAGAAAAAGTCAGCTCATATCGAAACAAAAGCAACAGATTATTCGTCTGATCGTTTTTATTCACCCCTGGTGAAAAACATTGCTAAAGAAGAAAACATTTCTCTACAAGAGCTTGATAGCATACAAGGGAGTGGAAAAGATGGCAGAGTTACAAAAGTTGATGTTATTAACCATTTGAAAAATCGCGAAAGTACAAGCACTCCAATAAAAATTATGGCAACACCAGCCGTAACTGCATCAAATGGTGATCAGATTGTTGAAATGGATCGTATGCGAAAACTGATTGCTGATCACATGGTGATGTCAAAACAAGTATCGCCTCACGTAACATCTTTCATTGACGCCGATGTAACTAATATTGTAAATTGGCGAAATAAAGTGAAGGATTCATTCATGAAAAGAGAAGGTGAAAAAATTACCTTCACTCCTATTTTTATCGATGCAGCTGCAAAAGCACTTAAAGATTTTCCAGGGATCAATGCATCCGTCGATGGCACTAAAATTATTTTACGTAAAAATATCAATATTGGGATGGCAGCAGCTTTGCCAAACGGTAATTTGATTGTTCCGGTTATCCGCAATGCAGATGAGAAAAGCTTGATTGGAATTAGCAAAAATGTTAATGACTTAGCTAATCGTGCTCGTTCTAACAAATTACTTCCGGATGAAATTCAGGATGGAACTTTTACCATCACAAATTTTGGAAGTTTTGACAGCTTAACAGGAACGCCAATTATTAACCAACCACAAGTTGCCATTTTAGGAATTGGTGCTATTCGTAAAAAACCAGTTGTTTTAGAAACCGAAGAAGGAGATGTAATCGCCATCCGACATATCATAATTTTCTCATTGGCTTACGATCACCGTGTGGTGGATGGAGCTTTAGCTGGGATGTACCTAAAACGATTAAAAGAAATTCTTGAAAACTTTGATCCAAATCAAAATATTTAATTTATTGAATTGAGCTTGGTTTTTGTACTTTTGTATAAGAATCAACCTCAATTTAAATTTTTTATAATGGAGTTAAAATTAAACCGTCCTCTTG
>JAOZUV010000072.1:4728-8381 GCA_029938505.1 Bacteroidales bacterium
TTTCGATTTAGAAACAACTGGATTAAGTATATCAGCCGATCGTATTGTTGAGATTAGCATCGTAAAAGCAATGCCAGATGGAAGCACCAAAATCCTTACAAAAAGGATAAATCCCGGAATACCAATCCCCCCAGAAGTAACTACTATTCATGGTATTTCAGATGAAGATGTTAAAAATGAATCAACATTCGCAGAATTAGGAAATGAACTCAATCAATTCTTAACTAACTGCGATTTGTCAGGATATAATGCCATCAAATTTGATATTCCATTTTTGGCTGAAGAGTTTTATCGTGCAGACATCAATTTTGAATTAAAAGGCCGCCGGTTTATAGATGTCCAAAATATTTTCCATAAGATGGAACAACGTACATTAAGTGCGGCTTATCAATTTTATTGCAAAAAAGAATTGATTAATGCTCACTCTGCTGAAGCTGATACTTTTGCCACTTACGAAATCCTTAAAGCTCAACTCGATCGCTATGAAAATAGAGAATTTAAAGATCGTTCAGGCAATATTTCTATTCCTGTAAAGAATGACATTCAGGCTCTTCATGAATTCTCACAACAGCGAAATAATGCAGATTTAGCAGGGCATATCGTTTTTAATGACAAAAAAATAGAAGTATTTAATTTTGGAAAACATAAAGCAAAACCTGTAGAAGAAATATTTAAAAAAGAGCCTTCATATTACGACTGGATGATGAAAAGCGAATTCCCACTAAGCACTAAAAAAGTAATTACAGCAATTAAGTTAAGGGGCTTTAATCAAGGCCAGGGAAGCATAAACTTTAATTGAGTTATGATCTATTGTTTCACTCAATTATAAAGATAAACCGTCATGCTGAACTTCCTGCCCGTCCGTTCAGGCGGGGATTTAGCATCTCATTATTAAAACTATCAGAAGTATGAAAATCATTTGCATTGGAAGAAATTATGTAGAACATGCTAAGGAATTAAACAATCCTTTACCAAAAGTTCCCATCTTCTTCATGAAACCAGAATCTGCTTTGCTACAAAAAAACTTTCCTTTTTTCTATCCTGAATTTTCAAATGATATTCATTACGAAACAGAAATAGTTATACGAATTAATAAAGTGGGCAAGCATATTCAAGAAAAATTTTCTCATACTTATTTTGATGAAATTGGGATAGGTATTGACCTAACCGCCCGCGACTTACAAAACAATTGCAAAGAAAAAGGCTTGCCTTGGGAAATTGCTAAAGCCTTTGACGGCTCTGCTCCTTTAAGTAAATTCGTAGACAAAAAGAAATTCGAAAACATTAATAGTCTCAATTTCTCATTGAAAATTAATGGAGAAGAACGACAAGTTGGAAATACAAAAAATATGATTTTTTCCTTCGATCATATCATCTCCTATGTTTCGCAATTTGTCATGCTAAAGATGGGAGACCTTATATTTACTGGAACTCCTGAAGGAGTTGGCCCCATTAAAATTGGTGATAGTTTTGAGGGTTTTATTGAGGGTGAAAAAATGTTAAATTTGAATATTAAATAAGTTCAATTTTTACAAAAAAACAATATCCTCAATCACATTACGACCCGCTTCTTTATTTAATGCAGTCATAATTTTTTTACGTGCATATTTTAGCTCATTCACAATCACGGAAGAATCCATTTTCACATGAAGCTTTCTTTTTTTTACATACAATTTTGTAGTATGTGATGCAATCATTTTTCCTACAACTGACTCCCAGGCATTGATAATACTTACTTCTCTCAACTTATCGTCTATACGATAGGAGTCGATAAATTGTTGAATAGCTTCACCCAAAGTTGATTCATTTGATTTTTTTATCATGCTTCAGGATTTAATTGATTATCACTAAGAGCTACTCTTCCTTCTTCTACTTCAAATATTTTATGATCGATTTGAACGATCTTAAAGATTTTCTCTATTCGCTGACGCTGAGTGTCAGTAATAAAAACTTGCCCAAAATTATTATCGCTTACCAAAGCTATAATTTGTTCCACTCTTGTATCATCCAATTTATCAAAAATATCATCAAACAATAAAACTGGTTTAAAACCTTTAAGGTTTTTTGTATAATCAAATTGGGCTAATCGAATAGCAATCACAAATGATTTTTGCTGTCCTTGCGAACCAAATTTTTTAATTGGGTAATCACCAATATTGAACAGCAAATCATCTTTATGAATACCCACAGTAGTATATCTGACTTTCCGATCACGATTCAGAGCTGATCTTATTAAGACCCCTAAGTCTTCCTCCTGAAGTTGTGATTCGTATTGAATGGCAACCTGCTCCTTCCCACCCGAAATAAATTCAAAATAATGTTGAAAAATAGGTGCAAATTCTTTCAAGAATGATTTGCGCTTTTCATAAATCCGTTTACCTAAAACAATTAATTGCTCATCCCAAATCTCCAAAGAAACAGCATCAAAAGTTCTCATCTCTGCAAAATGCTTCAATAAGACATTACGTTGAGTTAAGGCTTTATTATAGTTCAGTAAATCATCCAAATACATATGATCGAATTGAGAAATTACGCCATCAATGTATTTCCGACGCACATCGCTCCCATCATTAATCAAATCCCGATCGTAAGGAGAAATCATCACCAAAGGGAAATGCCCAATGTGATCCGCCAATCGATCATAGTCTTTTTTATTTAATTTGAATTGCTTTTTGCTTGCTCGTTTTTGCAAACAACTCAGTAAATCTTCACACCCGCCATTTTTTTGATAAGTCCCATGAATAGCAAAAAATGGCTCACCATGCTTAATATTTTGCATGTCGACTGCATTAAAATAACTTTTACAAAACGAAAGATAATATATTGCATCTAATAAATTCGTTTTACCTACTCCATTGTTTCCAACAAAACAATTTATCTTGGGTGAAAACTGTAAATCAGCCTCACTACAATTTTTAAAATTGCTAAGCAGGAGTTTTTTTAGATACATAATAAATCTTCTATTCTAAATTTCACTTCTTCCATTTGCCAGCGCGGAGTGGATGTAGCCCCACTAATACCGACTGAACAAAAACCATTAAACCAGTCTTTTTTAATTTCCGAAGAATCACTGATAAAATGAGAATTTGAATTAAGTTGCTTACAGATATTAAATAAAAAGCGAGCATTTGAGCTTTTCTTTCCTCCAACAAATATGATTAAATCATTATCCTTTGCAAACTGCGACATGCCCGACTCACGACCCGAAACCTGCTTACAAATTGATTCTTCAAATCTAAAATCAGCATCTTTGGGAATCCGTTTTGTTATCTCTTTTATTAATTCCCGAAAATCGTGAATACTTTTTGTTGTTTGAGAAAATAAACGAATCGGTTTGCTAAAATCAACTTTATCTAAATCCGCAATTTTTTCTATAATGATAGCTTTAGATTTTGTAAAACCATTCAGTCCAATAATTTCCGGATGATCCTTTTTCCCGAATATTAAAAGTTGTCCTTTTATCTCAGCAATTCCAGCATATATTTTTTTGATTTTTTTCTGTAAACCAACAACAATTCTGCAACTTGCATCAATCAGTGAAATATTATTTTTTTCAGCCAATGCGTAAGTAGCTGGAGGCTCACCATGCGCACGAATCAGCACTTTGCTATCTCGCAATTTTTCAAATCTATTATAATCAATAACTTGCAAAA
>JAOZUV010000073.1 GCA_029938505.1 Bacteroidales bacterium
CCTATTTTGATGAAATCACCGTGTTGGATTTATTTGCTGGTACAGGAAGTATTTCATTTGAGTTTGCTTCTCGACAAGCGAAACAAATCACTTCTGTTGAATTAAATTATCAATGCACTGAGTTTATACGCAAAACAGCAAACGAATCGAACTACGATACGCTAAGAGCGATTAAAAGCAATGTATTCCATTTTCTATCAGGTACAAAAAACACATTCGACCTGATATTTGCTGATCCACCTTACGATATGGAAGGTATTGGTATATTACCTGAACTGATTTTTGAAAAACAGCTTTTAAATGAAGATGGTATTTTTATACTCGAACATTCAAGAAAGCTTTCTTTTGAAGAACACCCCCATTTTACAGAACATCGTAAATATGGAAATGTGAATTTTTCCTTCTTCAAATAATCATCCATTTAAGTAAAATTTTAATCCCCATAAAAAAAACCACTATATAAACAGTGGTTTAAATTTTTATTAGTATTCATCCTCATGGAAGAAGAAGTCCTCTCGGGTAGGATAATCAGGCCAAATATCTTCGATGCTTTCATAAACTTCACCTTCATCCTCAATCTCTTTAAGATTTTCCATAACCTCCATAGGTGCACCAGATCTGATACTAAAGTCAATCAGCTCCTCTTTTGTTGCTGGCCATGGTGCATCTTCAAGTTTTGATGCTAATTCTAAAGTCCAATACATATTAGAGATTTAATAGTTTTATTTTTTGCAAAAATAATTTTTTTTTGATACAAGTCAATAAAAATCTTACTAATTATTAAAATAATGCAAATAACTGTTTGTCAAATACTAGTAAAATAGTGTGTTTTTAATCTAAAATTAGGGTTTCCAAGGAATTTCATTACTACCCTTTTGGTGAAGAATATTTCGCGCCAAAACAAACAAATAATCGGAAAGTCGATTGAGATATTTTATATCAAGCGAATTCAAAGGATGAACACTCGATAGTTTAATTGTAATTCGTTCAGCTCTTCTACAAATTGTTCGGGCAATATGACAATGCGATGAAACTACATCTCCACCTGGCAAAACAAAAGTTGTTAAATCAGGAAGTGTTTCATTCATTCGATCAATTTCTTTTTCAAGAAGTTGGATGTCACTTTCTAGAATTTCAGGTAGCTTGCGATTCAAAGTTCCATCTGGGTCTGTTGCCAATGACGATTCTAATACAAATAAGCAATTCTGAATTTTTAGCAAAACCGATTGCAGATTTTCATCATCATATAAATCCCTAATCAGACCAATGTATGAATTAAGTTCGTCCACCGTTCCATAGGCTTCAATTCGATCATTATATTTTGGAACACGTGCACCACCAATCAAAGAAGTTTCTCCTTTATCACCTGTTTTAGTATATATTTTCCATTGCTCACTCATAGGCGAATCACAACTTGGTTTATTTTTTATAATCTTTAACCGTAACAATGTTGTTATTAATCTCGTCCGAGGCAACTTCGCCATCAATCAAACGAATAATACGATGGGCATGCTTGGCAATATCTTCTTCATGAGTGACTACTATAATAGTATTCCCTGCCTGATGAATTTCTTCCAATAAACCCATAATCTCAATGGAGGTTTTTGAATCCAGATTACCTGTTGGCTCATCAGCCAAAATAATTGAAGGCTCATTAACCAATGCTCTGGCAACAGCAACTCTTTGACGTTGTCCGCCCGAAAGCTCATTGGGTTTATGCAAAATACGATCCGAAAGACTTACGTCCGCAAGAGTTTTCTCTGCTTTTTTATAGCGTGTAGCTTTATCATAACCTGCATATATAAGCGGGAGCATTACATTTTCGATAGCCGTTGAACGTGGTAATAAGTTGAAAGTCTGAAATATGAAGCCAATTTCTTTGTTCCGAATTTCAGCCAATTCATTATCATCCATCTTACTAACATCCTGTCCATTTAAAATATACTCACCACTACTAGGTGTATCTAAACAGCCTAATAAATTCATCAAGGTTGATTTACCCGAACCCGAAGGCCCCATTAAAGCAACAAATTCATTTTTTTGAACACTAAGAGTTATAGTCCGTAAGGCTTTTACTGTTTCAGTACCAACCTGAAAATAACGACGTATATCGCTAAGTTTAATTACTTCTTTATTCATAATTTTAATCTTAAATCTGTCAGATTAAACAAAAGTAATTAAAACCTATAAATAAAGTGTTGTGGGCTCAACTCTTTTCTAAAAAATACGATGCCCATTTGAAATAAATCTAAAGTTACAACAGTTTCGGGGTGGTTTTTGATGTAATCCCATGCTTCTCCCATGCCTCTTGACCAATGTATGTCATCAAATACGAAAATTGTATCATTATGTTTATAGGGAAGAAATTGCTCAAAATATTTTATGGTTGGTTCTTTTCGATGATTTCCATCAAAAAAAACAAAATCAACCTTATCAATTTTATTCAATACTTCGGATATTACATTGTCAAACTCGCCTAATTTAAGCGTGACATTCTTTACGCCTAATTTTTTAATGTTTTGTTGAGCTACTGATGCAATACTCGCGCAACCTTCTAATGAATATATTTTAAAGCATGGAGCAGCCAATCCAATCATGCTTGTACTTATCCCTAAAGATGTTCCTAATTCTACAACCACCTTTGGTTTTGAATGCTTTATAAGATTATAGAGAAGGTTGGCATACTTTTGCTTAAGTAGAGCTCTTCTTGCAATTTTTTTTACTATCCTAAATTCTGCTTTATACGAACGCTCTAATGATTTGGATTTAGATTTAGATTTTGCACGAAACTTTGATTTTAAATCTGCCCCTGCTCCAAAATCTACAACTTCTAAAACTGTCTTATTTGTATAAAGTTTTTTTCTTCTCTCCAATATTTTTTTGGATATTGAAAAAGGAATCTCAGCTACCATAACTTTTGTAATCAACTCGTAAATAAAAGGTGAGTGCACCTTAAACTTTGATTTTGACCTAAAGAGGTATATAATGTAACTACTTAAAACAAAAAGTTTTTCCATTTAGCTTACGAGTTGGTAATAGTTGTGTAAAGGTACGAATAAACCCTCTAAAAACACCTAGTGTTCAAAGATTTAGCACGTAACAATAAAACACATAATAATAAACTTGGGTGAATTTTATGCACTCATAGTTTCAAGACTTCTATCCATTTTCTTAAATAAGCCTTGCAATACTTTTCCAGGACCTACTTCAATAATGGTTTTAGAACCATCTGCTAGCATATTCTGCATAATTTGAGTCCAACGAACTGGTGAAGTAAGCTGAGAAACCAAATTAGTTTTGATAATTTCAGGATCTGTAACTGATTGTCCAGTTACATTTTGATAAATTGGACAAATGCCTCTATTAAATGTTGTATTATTAATTGCATCTGCTAATTCTACTCGTGCTGGCTCCATTAATGGTGAATGAAACGCTCCACCCACTTTTAAAGGAAGAGCACGTTTTGCTCCTGCTTCGGTAAGTTTTTCACAAGCAATTTTAACACCCTCATTTGAACCAGAAATTACAAGCTGCCCTGGACAATTATAATTTGCAGGAACAACAACTGCATCAATATTTTTTAATGCTTCTTCAACAACTGAATCTTCAAGACCAATGATAGCAGCCATGGTAGATGGGTTTTTTTCACAAGCTTTTTGCATAGCCATAGCACGTGCATAAACAAGTTTCAAACCATCTTCGAATAATAAAGTTTTATTTGCAACCAATGCAGAGAACTCACCTAAAGAATGTCCTGCAACCATATCTGGTTTAAAATCTTCGCCTAAAGTGATGGCTAAAATTACTGAGTGAAGAAAAATAGCAGGTTGTGTAACCTTAGTCTGTTTTAATTCTTCATCTATTCCATCGAACATTATATCTGTAATTCGGAATTTTAATATACTGTTGGCTTTTTCAAAAAGTTCTTTTGCTTGAGCTGAATTCTCATATAAATCCTTACCCATTCCAACAAATTGAGCTCCCTGACCGGGAAACACATACGCTTTCATAATTCGTATTTAATTAACAATTGATTAAATATTTTCTTTGTAAATTTTATTTTCTATTACCTAAAAAACGCAGCAAAAATAAGAATAAATTTATAAAGTCAAGATATAAATTTAAAGCGCCTAAAATTACCAACTTACTCATAGATAATTGTCCATACTGCTGACCATTAGCAATTCGTTTTAGTTTTTGTACATCATAGGCTGTTAAGCCTGTAAAAACAAGCACTCCAATAAAACTTATTATATAGTCGAGTGATGAGCTTTTCATAAAGAAGTTAATAATACTAGCAAAAATAATTCCCACTAATCCCATCATCATTAATGATCCAAACTTACTTAAGTCGGTTTTAGTAGTATATCCTAAAAAGGCCATTATTCCAAAAGTACCCGCTGTAACAGCAAATGTCAGGAATATTGAGCTAGAAGTATATATCATCAAAATAAAGCTCAAACTCATCCCCATTAAAATGGAAAAAATCATAAATAAAAGTGATAAAGTACCAAATGACATTTTATGCAAACCAGCTGTCATAATCAAAACAAATGCAAATGGTGACAACATTACTACCCAACCTAAAATATTGAGACTTCCTGTTTCTAAATTAATCAAGCTACCAATTAATTGTTCGCTAGATGCAAAGAAATATGCTGTAACCGCAGTTATAGCTAATGCCAAAAACATCCAAGAAAATACACTCGTCATAAATGACTGTGCAGCTGATGTCTGAGAAATATCTCTACTACCAACCTGATGTGTATTCTTATATTCAATCATAAATTTTCAACAACTTTAGTGTAGTTTCGACCCAATCAAATGGATAAATTCTGCACGGGTTTTTTCGTTCTTAAATGCTCCTGTAAAGTCAGAAGTCGTTGTGACAGAATTTTGTTTCTGAACTCCACGCATTGCCATACACAAATGTCGTGCTTCAATAACAACTGCCACACCTAATGGGCTTAGTGTAGAATCAATGGCTTCTTTTATTTGGGTAGTTAGTCTTTCTTGTACTTGTAATCTTCTAGCATAAGCTTCAACTACGCGTGCAATCTTGCTTAATCCAGTAATATAACCATCGGGAATATAAGCCACATGCGCTTTCCCAATAAATGGAATCATATGATGCTCGCACATCGAATATATTTCAATATCCTTCACAATCACCATTTCGCGATAATCTTCTTTAAACTTTGCCGATTTTAATATTTCTACAGGATCGTGATCATAACCTTGCGTCAAAAATTGCATTGCTTTTGCCACTCTTCTGGGAGTGTCGAGCAAACCCTCTCTATCCGGATTCTCACCAATTAAAGCAAGTATTTCTTTATAATGATATTTTAATTTTTCAATTGACTCAGAATTGTATTTTTCATTTTTTTCGTATCCCATCATAATTCTTATTTTTAATGCAAAAGAATTTAATTTGGTGCAAAACTAAACATTAGGCCCCATATATTCGACAAAATTATTTTCAGACTCACATAACTTCACATTGTGTAATTGAGCATTTAGATTTTGAATATGCTCATTTAACTGCTCCCAAATAGCAATGGCTAAATTTTCAGTGGAAGCCAGCTTTCCTTTCATAAAATCAACTTCCATATTGATATTTTTATGATCTAGTTTATCAATTACAAATTGATTTATAATTTGACTTAATTCTTTCAGATTAACCAAAAAGCCAGTTTCAGAATTCACCTCGCCTTTTATGGTCACAAAAAGTTCGTAATTATGTCCATGCCAATTGGGGTTTGAGCATTTCCCAAAAACTTCAAGATTTTGTTCATCAGTATAATCGGCAAGAAATAATCGGTGAGCGGCATTGAAACGCTCTCGTCGAGTTATATAAATCATAAATTAAAACATTGATTAATTAATAAAAGTAATTCATTTTAAAGAAAATTTTTAACGAGGTAAGCAAAGCTAAGGTTTACGGGGTACATTAAAACGAGTACCTATCCACAATCTAATTTGATTCATATCATAATTGAAGTTGGATTGTCCGATTTCTAAACGAGTTGTTTTAAACCCCCAGATTCCTCCTAAACCAATATAAATTTTCTCACCATTGTATCCAATGGCTGAACGACCTGTCCACAAAACAGTTGGATTTGAGCCTTTAATTGTACTTGCATAGGTTTTGTATTTATACGATTGCCAAAAAATACCTGGAATAAATGCAAAACTCGCATAAAATCTTTTGTTAAGAATGTATGTATAAGAATAACCTGCTGAAATACCAAATGTTAAAAACTTGCCTGATTGTAGCAATTCATCTTCGGGAATATTATACTTATCAGTATAAAACATTGGAATTAAAGTATAATTCGATTTCATATTAAAATACACAAAAGAAGGCGAAATAATAAGTGAACCCGAACTTTTTAACTGGCGTTCATTGTGGATAAAAGCACCTTTAAACGAATGCTTTTTAAAATTATCGATATAATAAACTATAGCCGCCAACGAAAAAATATGCATGTCGGGACGCTGAGGGTATTCATCACCAAGTTCCCAGTCAGGCGATAAATCTCCGATGTTTTTTAAAAAAAATCCACTTTGATCTTGAATTCCCAAATCTAAAGCCAACGCATTTCCATAGGCATTCAATCGAAGATCAATGATTGAGCTACTTCCTTTCAAATCTCTATCACCACCAGCAAAAGGATTATTTACAGCCAAACCAATTCGCCACCATTTATGAAAAACATCAAAGCCAATTTTTAAGTCATTATTAGGTGAGTACAATAACATATTTTCGCCAGATGGTGGATGTACACTAAAATTCACTTCCTCATTTACAAAATAGAATCGAGCCGTTACATCATCTCTATAGCTCACCAAATAAGAAGAGTCGGTTTCTGCAAGATGATTCAAAATATTTTTAAATTGAGCAGACCCCATTAATGGAAACAGTAGAAATAATATGACCAGTCGGTAATACCTCATCACAAATAAAAATTAATTTTTGTGGTTTTTTTGAACCTTTAATACAGCTATCAATTCAAAAAGTGTAAAAAGAAGATAAAATACAAAGAATGTGATGACAAATGGAATCATATCATGTTTATTCATCAAGCCATAAATTACAATGATTGCAATATAAATAATCAGCTTAACAAATATGGAGATCATAAAAAAATTAACAAATAAACTCATCTTTTTAACCATTGTTTTCAACACAAAATAATGAGTTAGTAATGAAACTGCAATAAAAAACACCAATAAAAAAGGCATGGCAGGACTCACAAAATTATCTGGCAAGAAAAAAGCAAGTACAAATGCAATAACAGCAATAATTGCAGAATATATTAACAGTTTTTTTAGGTATTGTAAATAGTCTGATTTCATCAGCTTAACATTTAATTTATAAAAGTAAATCAGTTAGGAAAGGCAAATGTAAAAAAATGAATTTGATTTTAATGCTCTTAGGCTAGCATTTCACGAATTATCTTTTTTCAGTAGATCCCGAATAACATAATAAATAGCGAGAAAAACTGAAAGAATAGAAAAAAATGAGGTAAAAACAGGGAACTCCCATGAGATCCATTCGTCTAATTTAATACCCCCAAACACACCTATAAGGATAATTACAAGCATTTGCACAGCAATGCTTGAATATTTAGCATAATTTTTTAAACCGTTTTCGCTTTCAGGTTTATCTTTTTTCATTCATTAAGGGAGCTTTGGGCACACTCTCTTTCCCTCCCATTTTACATGTTCCTGAAAATATTGCTCCAGGTTCAATGGCCAATTTACCAGTTGTTACATCACCGTCTAATTTCGATTCGGCTTTCAGAGTTAACAATTCTGAAACTTCCAGTTTTGCTTTTACAGAACCTTCGATGTCGGCATTTTGACAAATAATTTCTCCTTCAACCACGCCTGTTGAACCGATAACCACCTTACCTTTTGTTTTGATTGTACCCGTTAAAGTACCATCAATTCTAAAATCACCATTCGATTCAATATCTCCTTTTAATTTTGTTCCACATCCTAAAATGTTTCTGGAGGGAGTCAGAGTTTCTACACTTTTTGCCATGTTCATTTTTCTGTTATCAATTATTTATAAAATCGTTTGTAAAAATCAATATACGTATCAATGTTTTTTTCTTTATAAAATAACATATAATTTTCGTTTGAAATTACAAACTGTTTGTATTCATCTTCATCATTAAAAATTGAAAGCACGTATTGATCTTCATCAATGG
>JAOZUV010000074.1 GCA_029938505.1 Bacteroidales bacterium
GAGAAAAACCCCTTACCAATCAATAAACCCAAGGTTCGATTACGACTAAGATCATTCAATGCAGTTAATCCAAAATCACCAAATCCACAATATTTAAATAGAGTTTCTTCTTTTCCCCCAAACTGGATTAATAAATTACGCATTTCTTTAAAAGCATCGGTAAGTACAAGAAAACGTAAATTGGGCGAATCATGTTGAGCATCTACAATGCCCATTGTGATAGCATAAATGTTTTTTAATATGCTCAAAAGTTCAACACCAATAATATCATCTGAATAATCTAAATAAATATTAGTATTCTTAAAAACGTCTCCAATCTTATTAAATAATTCTGGATCATCCGCTCCAACAGTAAGACCTGTGTGAAATTTACTTATTATATCTCTTGCAAAGCTAGGACCTTTAATTGTAGTGATTGGGTTTGAGCAAACTTCTCTCAGGCATTGAACAATTGTTCTGTTTTCATCTCCAAAACCTTTGGCAAGATTAACTAATATGGCATTTGGATTAATAATGCGTTGATTTATTTTGATGTAGTCAACCGTTTGGGAAGAAGGAAGAGCAAGGAAAATAATGTAGGCATCTTTCAAAATATTTTTGTCTGAAGTAGCCTTTAAGGTTTTTCTTAACTTAACATTCGGAAAATATTTATTATTAATACAAAGTTCGTTTATCGACTCAATTACATCCTCTTCGATAGATAGAAGTTGAATATGGTGTTCATTTTTGATGGCTAAAATATGCCCAATAGCGGTAGCTATGGCTCCAGAACCGATGAATATAATATTTTTCATTTTCTCAAGATAAGGGGCAAAGTTAAGAAAAAATGCAGAGTGAGTTTTTAAAATAACTTGTGTAATTATTCAATAAAGTAAATTGTAAGTTAAGCCAAAAATGGATTCTCTATCCTGAAATTTTAATTATGATTTTCTCACAACTCCTTTAAGGCTAACATTCAACTCAAATCCGATTAAGATTACCATCGATACAAGGTAAATCCAAAGCATAACAATGATAAGTGTTCCAATTGAACCATATAAAGTATTGTATCTGGAAAAGTTGCTGATGTAATAATTAAAACCTAACGAGAGTAAAATGATGAGTAAGGTTGAAAGGGTTGCTCCCGCCGAGATAAAACGAAAGTGTTGCTTCCGTGAAGGACCCATATAATAAAGAAAAGATATCGTGAAAAAGAACAGAATTATAACAATAATAAACTTGCTAATTTGAAGTGCCAATATTTCTACGCCACTATCAAATGAACCCACTTCGATTATATAACGAATTAAAACATCTCCCGAAATTAATAAACCGATGCCTATAATAACCATGCTTGAGAGTATAAGGACTAAAGCCAACGAAATTAGTTGTTGTTTAAGAAAAGACCGTATTTCAATGCTATGATAAGTTTGGTTAAATGCTTCAATCAAGCTGTTTATTCCTGATGTGGAGAAGAATAAAGCAAGTACAAAACCAAGTGATAATAATCCTCCTCGTGGTTGCAAAATAATATCTTCAGCGGTTGTTTTAACGGTTTCGTATGTTGATACAGGAAGTATGTCTTGGAGGGTTGCAAATAACATTTCATGAAACCCATCAATCGGTATATAAGGAATAATAGTAAAAAGAAATATTATGGATGGGAACAAAGCCAGAAAAAAATTAAATGCTACTGCCGAAGCTCTCATGTTTAATGATCCTTCGTAAATCCCTTTAAAAAAGAAAGAGAGAATTTCATACATGGAAACACCATCAAAGCCAGGTAATACAATCCGTTTGAGTAAATGGACGATTTTTAAAATAAATCTAGGTGTTTTCATGCTTTTGTTTTTATGAAATTGCTTTCAAACTTAAATCAAGACTTTTAATATGATGTGTAAGCGCACCTACAGAAATATAATCAACGCCAGTTTCAGCATAAGTACGAATTGTATCTAAAGTAATGCCTCCAGAAGCTTCGGTTTCAAATCGTCCATCAATTATTTCAACAGCTTTTTTTAAATCAGATGGAGTGAAATTGTCGAGCATAATTCGGTCGATACCTCCAACATTAATAGCCTCTTCTAATTCTTCAAAGCTTCTTACTTCTAATTCAATTTTTAAATCTTTCGATTTTGATTGAAGATATTGTTGAGTGGCTTCAATGGCTTGTTTAATCCCTCCAGCAAAATCCACATGATTATCTTTAATCATAATCATATCGTATAAACCCATGCGGTGATTCTTGCCACCACCAAGTTTTACCGCTTCCTTTTCAAGTAAACGCAAATTGGGGGTTGTTTTACGGGTATCCAAAACAGTAGCTTTAGTCCCTTTTAAAAGCTTAACATAAACATTTGTAGTTGTAGCAATGCCACTCATGCGTTGCATAAAATTTAAGGCTAGTCGTTCCGCTGTGAGTATTGAAATTGATTTACCACTAACTTCAAAAGCAATATTTCCGATTTTAATTTCGGCTCCATCTTCAATAAATTGTTTGAATTCTATTCCAGGATCAACTTGTTTAAATACTTTTTTGGCAATTCGAATTCCAGCAATTATTCCATCTTCTTTTACCAATAATCGGGCCTTCCCTTTGGCTTCAGATGGAATTGTCGCTAATGAAGTGTGGTCGCCATCCTGAATGTCTTCTTGGAGAGCTAGAGCAATAATTTGGTCAATCGTCATTTAGATTTTTCTTTAATTTGAATTTCGCTAATCAAATATGAATCTTCTTTTTCTTGTATGGTATAATAAATATTAAAGGTTTTGTTTTCTGTTTCACTTTGTAATATGCTAAAAAAGAGGTCTTCTGATATTTTGTCGCTTTTGATTATTTTTATTTTAAATATGGGATGCTTTTTAAAAAAATCAGCAAGAATATATCGGGCTTGTGTATTACTGAAGTTTCCCTGGGTTTGATCAACTGATAGTCTAATTGTCTCCTGACAGTGATTTACTAATTTTCCCCACTCACTATTTTCAAAAGCTTTATTAATAGCAATTATTTCATTGTTTTGTGCAGATAAATTTGAAGTGAATAGAACTAATATTAATCCAGTTAAAAGTGTAAAATATATGTTGCCGTGCTTATTCATATTCAAAATGGAAAAATAATTATTGTGCATAACAAAATTAATAAATTTTATAGATTGTTTTCCGATTCCTTTAATTGGTTTTGTACTTTTGTTCAAATCGTATATTCAAATATAATGAAGAAAACAGTCACGCTTTTTAAAATAGTTGCTTTAAGTATTCTTGTTATTCTAGTTGGATGTAATCCTCAACCTACTGAGCAGCAAAAAACTGAATTTGATAAAAATTCTGAAGAGGAACTTGAGAAACAATCCGATGACTTCAGTAAATCGATGGATAACTTAGATGAAGCTATGAATGTTGCTAGTCAATTAAATCAGCGTATTCAATTGGTTGAACAGCGTTTTAAAGATGAGAGAATTACCCGTGAGCGTGCCGATGAATTGATTGAAGCTATTAATAAAAGATATGGTAAGGAGTCATCAACAACTGCTGAGGATGCAACAGTGCAATATGTTTTCCCTTCTTGGTTACAAGATATTGGTATTTCTGAGCCACTAGGCATGGCTTTTGATGGAGATAATTCTTTTCAAACAAAAGAAAATAATATGCAGGATGGCTATAATTCTGTTTTATATATTTACCATTCAAATTATGCAAAAGCGATGAAGGAGGCCGAGCGAATTGCTACTGCAGCAGGCATCCCAATGAGTGAGAATTACCGAAAAGCTAAAGAACTTTCGAAAAAACTGGGAAAAGAAATTGAAGGTTTAAAAGGTGTTACCTATATGAATTATGAGTTTGGGGAAAAAGATTTTTCGAAACCTTATAAAATTTCAATAAGTGTGGATGAAAAAGGTAAGTTTACGCTGAATGTAGCTGATATGAAAACAAAAGCTGAACGTGAAAAGGCTAGTTCAACTCCCGTAAAATATTAATTATGAATATTCTCATAACAGGTGCAAGTCGAGGTATTGGGTATGAACTCGTTTTGGAGATGAGTAAATCTCCCAATCATCGTATTATTGCCATTTCACGTAATAAAGAGCGATTATTGCATTTGCAGGAGAGATGTTTAGAAATTAGTGGGAATGATAATGTTGTTGTTTTCCCCTTTGATTTATCTGATTTTTCAGCACTTGAAAATGAGTTTGTTCCAGAAATTAAAAAATACATTCCCTCCATTGATATTTTGATTAATAATGCGGGACAATTGGTAAATAAAGCTTTTTCAAGCTTTAAGGAATCAGATTTTGATCAATGTTCTGATATAAATACAAAAGCCCCCTTTTTTCTTATCAAAAATTGCTTGTCGTTATTAAGTAGTAAAGCACATATTGTGAATATTGGAAGTATGGGTGGAGTTCAAGCAAGTGTTAAATTCCCAGGATTATCTGCTTATAGCTCAAGCAAAGGGGCATTGGCTATTTTAACTGAATGTTTAGCCGAAGAGTATAAAGAAAAAGATTGGAGCTTTAATTGTTTAGCCTTGGGAGCTGCTCAAACTGAAATGTTGGAAGAAGCCTTTCCTAGATTTAAAGCACCAATGAGTGCAAATGAGATGGCATTATTTATAAGCGATTTTGCTTTGAATGGCAATCGATACTTTAATGGGAAAATATTACCAGTTGCATTATCAACACCATAACTTTTATTGAAAGAAATGACTAATATTAAAGATACGATACAACATCCCGGTATTATTGAAAGGATAGAGGAAAATAAAGTTCAGGTAAATATTTTATCTCAATCAGCTTGTGCCTCCTGCCACTCAAAAGGCATGTGCACAGTAGCTGAAATGGAAAATAAAATAGTTGATGTTACCAAAACACCAGATTTTAATTATAAAGTTGGAGATGAGGTAACTGTTTATATGAAAAAATCTTTGGGTCGAAAAGCTGTTTATTACGGATATTTATTCCCCTTTTTATTGATGTTTGGAACACTGGTTTTAGTCCTTTGGCTGACTTCTAACGAAGGATTGGCGGCATTAAGTTCATTATTGTTATTGATTCCCTATTACTATATCCTTTATAAAATCAAGGATAAACTTAGTACAACTTTTGAGTTCAAGATTCTTTAGAGAATAGTATTTTGAATGCCTAAAGTTTGGAGTGCCTAGAAATAAAAATAGCTTTTACAAAATTATAAATTTCAATTTATTTTTTGCTGCTCGAATAGTCAATCATCATTTATCACTAATCAATTCCTTTAAGCTTTCTAAATAAAGATAATAGGGTAATTTAGAGCTTTTCTAAACAAAAACAGAAATTCAACAGTATCAAGGACTTTCAGCCTTTTTATTTACTCTTATAAAATCAGTTGTCGTCTAACTAAAAGAAAAACAGTTAGTTGTAACTTTTTTTATCTGTTCTACGAAAGGTTTAATAAATCCTTATTTGTTTATATTTTTGCCTAGCGTTAAAAATCATCCCTGAAAAGGGCTAAATCTTTAATTTAAAAGGAAAAAACGTGAACGATGTAATTATTTATGCAGTTATTTCTTTAGGCTTAATTGGAGCTGTTGCAGCTGTAATTCTGTATTTCGTAGCTCAAAAATTTAAAGTAATCGAAGACCCTAAAATCGATTTGGCAGAAGAGGCTTTACCTGCTGCGAATTGTGGTGGTTGTGGTTATCCCGGTTGCCGTGGATTTGCTGAGGCTTTAGTGAAATCAGCTAATGAAAAAGAATCTATTGATGGCTTTAATTGCCCGGTAGGAGGAAATGATGTGATGGCCGCTGTAGCTGGGATTCTTGGTTTAGTAGCAGAGGAAAAAGATCCTCAAATTGCGGTGATCAGATGTTCTGGTTCTCGCGAAAATGCACCGAAGAAAATCAATTATGATGGTCCAGCCACTTGTGCTTTTGCTCACAATTTATCATCTGGCGAAAGCGGGTGTCCTTATGGATGTTTAGGATGTGGTGATTGTGTTGCCGCTTGTGATTTTGATGCCATTTATATGGATGAGAAAACAGGTCTTCCAATTGTAAAAGACAATTGTGTAGCTTGTGGTGCTTGTGTTGTAGCTTGTCCTCGTGACATTATTGAACTACGAAATAAAGGCAAAAAAGATCGCCGTATTTTTGTTTCTTGTATCAATGAGGAAAAAGGTGGCCCAGCTAAAAAGAACTGTAAGGTGGCTTGTATTGGGTGTAGCAAATGTTTCAAAGTATGTCCTTTCGAGGCCATTACCATGAATAACAATTTAGCTTATATCGATTACGAAAAATGTAAGCTTTGCCGTAAATGTGTGCTTGAATGCCCTACAGGAGCTATTCACGAATTGAATTTCCCTCCGAGGAAAGAAAAGAAAGAAGCACCAGCAAAAGTTGAAAAAAAAGAATCTGTTTCCGCTAAGCCCGTGTCGTCGAAAGCTTCAGCGGAGGAGCAAGCTAAAGCAGATGATAAAGAAAATAATAAAGAATAATTCAAACATTCTCAATTAAACTCAGGAGGATACGAATTTTGAAAACATTTAAAATAGGAGGCGTTCATCCAGCAGAAAATAAATTTTCGGCGGATCAGGCCATTGAAGTATTAGAACTCCCTAAACAGGTTTCGATTCCGATCGCACAAAGTTTAGGAGCCCCTTCAAAAGCTCTTGTTGCTAAGGGCGACATGGTGAAAGTTGGGCAATTGATTGCTAAAGGCGACGCCTTTATTTCTTCCAATATCCATTCATCGGTTTCAGGAAAAGTGTTGAAAGTGGATGATATTTTGGATATGAGTGGTTATCGTAAAACTGCTGTTATTATTGCAGTTGAAGGCGATGAGTGGGAAAAAAGTATTGATCGTTCTGATGAACTCAAAAAAGAAATCACTTTATCAAAAGAGGAAATTGTTAAGAAAGTACATGAAATGGGTATTGTTGGTCTTGGTGGGGCAACCTTTCCTTCGCATGTAAAATTGATGGTTCCTCAAGGTAAAAAGGCTGAGGTTTTAATTCTTAACGGTGTTGAATGTGAGCCTTATCTGACTGCCGATCATAGATTGATGCTTGAAAAAGCAGATGAAATGATGGTTGGGATTCAAATCCTGATGAAAGGATTGGATGTAAATCGTGCTATTATTGGTATAGAAAATAATAAGCCAGATGCGATTGCTCATCTAAAAAGCATTGCTTCTAATTATGCTGGTATCGAAATTGAAGCCTTAAAAGTTCAATATCCTCAAGGTGGTGAAAAACAATTAATCGATGCTGTCATTGGTCGTCAGGTTCCATCGGGCAAATTGCCGATTGAAGTGGGAGCTGTGGTAAACAATGTAGGCACTGCTTTTGCTGTTTATGAAGCTGTTCAGAAAAACAAACCATTATTCGAAAGAATTGTAACTGTTACAGGTAAAAGTGTAAGCAAACCTGGTAATTATATGGTTCGTGTAGGTACTTCAACCAATGAGCTGATCGAAAAATCGGGTGGTGTTCCTGAAGATACTGCAAAAGTTGTAAGTGGTGGACCAATGATGGGTAAAGCGTTAAATGGTGTTGATGTTCCGGTTGTAAAAGGTACATCAGGCGTTTTATTGTTTAAAGAAGATGAAGCTAAACGTATTGAACCCACAAACTGTATACGTTGTGGAAAATGCATCACGGTTTGTCCAATGGGACTAGAGCCTGTATTAATAGCTCAATATTCTGAAACAGAAATGTACGAGAATGTTGAAGCCGAAAGTGCAATGGATTGCATCGAATGTGGATCTTGTCAGTACACTTGTCCGGCAGCACGCCCATTACTCGATTATATCCGCTTAGGAAAATTCAGAGTAGGTCAAATTATTAGAAACAGAAGTAAAAAATAAGATATGAATTTACTTACCGTATCGGGATCTCCACACGTTCATGGAGATAATTCAACAAAGAAAATTATGTATGGCGTAGTATTCGCCATGATTCCGGCATTGCTTGTTTCCATTTATTTCTTTGGATTGGGAGCAATCAAAGTAACCTTGATTTCAGTATTGGCTTGTGTATTTTTTGAGTGGATCATTCAAAAATATATCATTAAAGGAGCCCCTACATTTAACGATGGTTCAGCCATGGTCACTGGAATTTTACTGGCCTTTAATGTGCCTAGTAATCTTCCAATTTGGATAATCATCATTGGAGCTTTTGTTTCTATAGGAATCGCTAAAATGTCTTTCGGCGGATTAGGTAAAAATCCGTTTAATCCTGCTTTGGTAGGTCGTGTATTTTTATTGATC
>JAOZUV010000075.1 GCA_029938505.1 Bacteroidales bacterium
CAATTATAACAGGTTTATCTGATTTTAATACAATTTCTTCAAAATTAGCGTCTGTGATTTCTAATGCCATGATTCTATATTTTTAATTGATTATTTATTAGTGATAATTCTGATTGCAAATTTACTATAATTTTATTTACGAAAGTCCCAATTTTGATATTAATAAAAATTTAACTCAAGGCACTCTAAATACTTTAGTCACTTATCTCAACTTATACTTAATACCTGATATTTTCTCTATCGCTTTCACTAAAGTTTTTGGGTCGATTTGTGATTTACGAGACTTAAGCTCAACACTCTGCTTCTCTACTGGGTCACTCAATTTCACTCTAAAAGGAATCTTTCCTGGATGTTGTTTAATCAATTCGAAAACCTCATTAACTTTTTCCTCATTCAATTCTTGTGTATTAATAATGATAGTCATTTCGCGAGTATTTTTTTCGATAGTCTCTGCCAACAAGCTCATAAAATTGATCTTAGTTTCAAGCATATCTTCCGAGTTAAATCTGCTTTGCACTTTAGCTTTTATCAACACAAAATTTCCTTCCACTAAAAAGTGGCGCATTTTCAAATAATTTTCTGAAAATATGGCCAATTGTATAGTATCATTAAAATCCTCAATAGTAAAAGATCCAAAAGGTTTATTTGATTTAGTTGTTCGATGAGTAACCGAGGTAATCATCCCCGCAAAAGTGATATTTTTGTTTTTATAGGCTTTTTGATTGGTACTTAACTCTCCAATATTAATATCACAAAAATTTTCCATTTCAATGCGATAATCATCCAACGGGTGACCAGACATATAAAAACCAGTCACTGTTTTCTCATTTTTTAGCTGCTCAATCTTAGTCCAATTCGGACAAATTGGCAATTCGATAGTAGGCATTTCAATTTCGTCCATTCCACCAAAGAGTGAAACCTGAGAAGTGTTTTGGCGTTCCTGAATATTATTACCGTGTTTTATTATTTTTTCAAGAAAAATAGTATCCTCCGAGTTTTCACGATAAAAATATTGTGCCCGATGTGAATTTTCAAACGAATCAAAAGCACCTGACATAGCCAAGGCTTCAAAACAACGTTTGTTTACCGATCGTAAATTCACCCGTGTAACCATATCCACGATATCCTTAAATGAACCATTTTTAGTGCGTTCTTCCAAAAGAGCCTCAACAGCAGCCTCTCCTACTCCTTTAATAGCAGCCATTCCGAAACGAATTTCGCCATTTTTATTCACGGTGAATTTTAAGGAACTCTCATTCACATCTGGTCCTAAAACCGGAATCCCACGACGCTTACTTTCATCAACAAAAAAGGTAATTTTTTTGATATCAGAAAGATTATGAGTTAGCACAGAAGCCATATATTCGGCTGGATAATGTGCCTTCAGATAGGCCGTTTGGTAGGCTATGAGGGAGTATGCAGCAGAGTGAGATCGGTTAAAACCATATTCAGCAAAACGCTCCATAATCTGAAAAGTTTCAACGGCAACCTCTTTTTCAACTCCTTTTTCTAAGGCACCCTCAACAAAAACAACCTTTTGTTTTTCCATCTCAGCACGTTGTTTCTTGCCCATCGCACGACGCAAAATATCAGCACCACCAAGTGTATAACCGCCCATAATTTGGGCTGTCTGCATAATTTGCTCTTGATATACCATAATCCCATTGGTTGGTTTCAAAATCTCTTCCAACCAAGGATGAGGATAGTCCACCTTTTCCCGCCCATGTTTACGATTAATATACACAGGAATGTAACTCATCGGTCCTGGACGATAGAGCGCATTCATAGCAATTAAATCCTCAATATTAGTAGGCTTTAAATCCTTTAAATAATTACGCATCCCATCCGACTCAAACTGGAATGTCCCAATGGTGTCTCCTCGTTGATAAAGCTCATATGTTTTTTCATCCTCCAAAGGAATGGTATCAATATCAATTTCTACACCATGTCTTTCTTTAATATTTATGATGGCATCTTTAATAATGGACAAAGTTTTCAAACCTAAGAAATCCATCTTTAGCATCCCTACTGATTCAACTAATTTACCCTCATATTGGGTAACCATTAAATTCGAATCTTTAGCAACACTCAGAGGAACATGTTCAATCAAATCATCAGGACCAATAATAACACCACAAGCATGGGTACCAGTATGTCGTGCTGATCCTTCAAGGGTTTGTGCAAATCTCAAAGTTTTCTGAGTTAACTCATCTCCTTTCGTTTTTAAATCATTTAATTCTTTTTCTTCTTTAAAAGCCTGAGCTAATGTAATCCCTGGTCTTTCAGGAACCATTTTAGCTAATCTATCAGCCTCATGCAATGGAAGCTTTAATACTCGAGCAACATCCCTAATAGCCGATTTCGCAGCCATTGTACCAAATGTGATGATCTGAGCAACATGACTAGCGCCATACTTTTCAACCACATAATCCAGCACCTTTTCACGCCCCTCATCATCAAAATCAATATCAATATCAGGCATTGAAATACGCTCCGGGTTTAAGAATCTCTCAAACAGCAGATTGTATTTTATAGGATCAATATTGGTAATTCCAGTACAAAATGCTACTGCTGAACCAGCAGCTGAACCCCGTCCGGGACCAACCAAAACTCCTAATTTTCGAGCTTCAGCAATAAAGTCTTGTACAATTAAGAAATATCCTGGAAAACCCATATCCCGAATCACTTTCAATTCAAAATCCAAACGATCTTTGATCTCTTTCGTCAAAGTGGGATAAACTCTTTCTGCACCTTCGTAAGTCAAATGACGTAAATAATCATCTTCAGATTTAAAACTAGCAGGTAAGGGAAAGCGAGGTAAGATTACATCCTTCCTAGTAATTTCATATTCCTCAATTTTGTCAACGATTTCACGCGTATTCGCTAATGCTTCAGGATAATCGGCAAACAATTCAGCCATTTCACCCGGCGTTTTCAAATACTCCTGACCTGTATAATGCATGCCCGATACATCATCCAAATCCTTACCTGTATTTAAGCAAATCAAAATATGGTGAGCATCGTAATCTTCTTTGTTTACAAAATGCACATCATTGGTTGCAATAACTTTACGATTGTATTTTTCAGCAAGTGCTAGAATACTTTCATTAACTAATTTTTGCTCAGGATGACCATGATCTTGCAATTCCATATAATAATCATCGCCAAAAATATCAATGTGTTCCTGCAAAACTTTCTCAGCTTCGGCTTCCCCTTTTTTACAGATTGCTTTTGGTAGCTCACCACCCAAACAGGCAGAAGAAGCAATCAATCCACCTGAATATTTTCGTAAAACTTCTTTATCAACTCTGGGTGTATAATAAAAACCATCAATGTAACCAGTGGAAACAATTTTTGAAAGATTTTTATAACCTTCTAGATTTTTAGCTAGTAAAATTAAATGATAAGCACTTCTTAATCCTTTGCCTTGTTTATCAAAACGACTACCTTCTGATAAATACACCTCACATCCAATAATAGGTTTTATGCCTGCTTTTTTAGCTTCAGAGAAAAATTTTAACACTCCAAACATATTCCCATGATCGGTAATAGCTAGGGCATCCATCCCATGCTCTTTTACCTTAGTCATCAAGCCGGATATTTTAGCCGCCCCATCAAGGATAGAGTATTGTGTATGTACATGTAAATGAGTAAAATCGGGCATATCGTTCAAGTAGTCTTATCAATGTTATTAACCTACAATTTCGAATTGTAAAAATACTATAAATGGGGGTAGTATCTGACTATGTTAATAAATTATGAAAACAATCTTTTGATAATATTCGAAATCAAAATTTTATACTTTTGCAAAAAACAAAATTATGAGCAAAAAATTAATCATCGACATATACAAAGCATTTGCTGATCAACTCAAAGTTGAATACAGCAATCCATTGGTTTACGAAAACTTACAGAAAGTCATTCCATTTTTGAATGATATCGACACAAATATTGAAGTAAATATTGCAGAATATGAATCTGCTATTAAAGCTTTTTCATACATGGAAAAAGAAATGGAAATGCGCATTAAATTTCCAGATATTTGGGAAATGCAACTCCAGGAAGCTAGGCATAACATAGCTCACACAAAATTTCAGCTCATAGAATTAGGAATAAAACACAATGCAGATATCGCACAAATATTTAAAAATCACGATAACAAAACCTTAAGTCTGGATGATTTTTTAGAAATCATTTAAACTTATTTTATATTTGCTTTTAATATTCATAAAATTATCGGATATTTGCAGCCGTTTTAAAAAATCATTTATTTATTTATTAATTAGACAATTATGCCAGCAAAAATCAGATTAACACGTCATGGTAAAAAAGGAAAACCTTTTTATCATATCGTTGTTGCGGATGGTCGTGCACCTCGGGATGGTAGATTTATTGAGAAGATTGGCACTTACAATCCGATCACAAAGCCAGCCGATATCATTTTAGATATTGACAAAGCCTTGGATTGGTTGAACAAAGGCGCGCAACCTACAGACACTGTTAGAGCAATTTTATCGTTCAAAGGTGTTATGTACAAAAACCACTTATTAAAAGGGGTTAAAAAAGGAGCCTTAACAGAAGAACAAGCCGAAATTAAATTCCAAGCATGGCTGAAAGAAAAAGAAGCCAAGATTGCAGGAAAAATTTCAGAAACTGAGAACGAAGCTAAAGCAGATAAGAAAAGTCGCTTTGAAGCTGAGGTTAAAGTTAAAGAAGCAAAAGCAGCTGAAGTTGCTAAGAAAAGAGCTGCAGAAGCAGGAATCGAAGAAGAAGTTGTAACTAAAGAAGCAGCTGCTGCTACTGAAGAAACTCCTAAAGAAGAAGTTGAAACTCCTGTTGAAGAAATTAAAGCTGAAGAACCAAAAGCAGAAGAAGCTCCTGTTAAAGAGGCTCATAAAGCTGAGGAAGCTCCAGTTGTTGAAGAAAAAAAGAAAGTAGAAGTAAAAGCAGAAGAAGCTCCTAAAGTTGAGGAAGCTCCAGTTGTTGAAGAAGAAAAGAAAGAAGAAGTAAAAGCAGAAAAAACTCCTAAAGCTGAAGAGCCTAAAAAAGAAAAAGCTGCTAAGAAAGAAGAGAAAAAAGAAGATTAATTCTTCATACAAAAAAAGTGGAAAGAGGGTGTCCCAAAGACAGCCTCTTTTTTTATGATCATTTTTTATAAGTTTGTATAAAGATTTGAAAAACAATTATGGAACATTCAGATTATTTTTATCTAGGATATATTAGTAAATCTATCGGCACCAAAGGTGATGTTTCTTTTATGCTGGAAACTGATCAGCCTGATGCTTACGCAAAGCTTTCAATGATATTTATTGATATTAAAGGAAGTTTAATCCCCTATCAAGTCGAGAAAATAAGTATTAAAGGAAACAAAGCCCAAGTCCATTTACAGGATATTGACAGTACTGAAAAATCTGGATTATTAACAGGATGTCAATTGTATCTACCCATGAGTTTTTTACCAAAGTTAAAAGGCAATAGTTTTTATTTTCATGAAGTTATTGGGTTTACTGTTGAAGATAAATCTTTCGGAATCTTAGGTGAAATAAAAGAAATTAGTGATCATGGACCTCAAGCCATTTTTCAGATAGATCACAAAGGAACAGAGGTTTTAATACCCATAACCGATGATTTCGTAAAGAAGGTGGATCGAAAAAAGAAGATAATTTTAGTTGAATCTCCTGAAGGACTAATAGATTTGTATTTACAAGTCTAATTGCTAGATTGTGAAAAATACGTAAAACATAACAGACAATCAATAGTCATACAACGGTAATTCGATAGACATTCAGTTGCAATACAATTGTTTTATTAAACATAAATACCATAACACTTAAATTAGCACATTAAACAATGGCCTTTCAATTCAAGCAATTTAGTGTTGAAGATAATAAGTCCACCATGAAAGTGGGGACAGATGCTGTATTACTTGGTGCATGGACAAAAATTCAAAATACTAAAACCATTCTTGAAATTGGCACGGGATCGGGAGTTATTTCTATCATGCTTGCTCAACGATCAGAGGTTAAAATTGAGGCTATAGACATTGATAAAAGCTCAGTCAATCAGGCTTCTGATAACTTTAAAATTTCGCCATGGAATAAACATTTAGCGGCTAAACATTTTTCCTTAAAAGAATTTATAATAGAAAGTAAAAATCAATACGACCTAATAGTCAGTAATCCTCCCTTTTTCATTGATTCACTAAAGTCACCCAACAAAAACAAAACACGCTCAAAACATACCGACGAATTGAGTTATTCTGATTTAATTCAAGGATTAATTCATTTTTTATCTCCGCAAGGAAGGGCATGCCTTATACTACCTTTCACCGAGAGTAAATCATTCATTAATCTTGCTCGCCTGGAAAATATTTATCTTAACAAACAATTACTAATCAAGCCAAAAAAAAGCAAACAAGCGAATCGCATTTTAATGGAATTTAGTTTTAGTAAAACCACGCTTGAAAAAGATGAGATTTATCTACGCAAGGCTGATAATAGTTTTTCAGATAAGTACAAAAATATGAGCAAGGATTACTATTTAAATTTGTAGAACTTGATTTTTTCATACCTTTCCGAGAAAATCATAAGCCATGAAAACCACCTTTAAATCCATCTTCTTTTCATTACTGACGCTAATCATAATTTCCTGTTCGGGGCCAACAGAGAAACCATTAACTATTGCCCTTTCAAAAGGATATCCTGTAGATTCTTATCAAAATTATTATCATTGGATTGCCAGTGGCGACTCAACTGCTCAGGTGATTGAAATGTACAATCGTGATTTAAAAAAAGCTCTTGCTAATCTTGAAAATTGTGATGCTTTAATTGTTACAGGTGGTGTAGATGTATATCCCGGTGAATATGGAAAAGAAATAGATACAGCTCGTTGTGGACAATTTGATTTTAAACGAGACACCTTAGAATTCGCACTCATCAAAAAAGCTTTGGACTTAGGAATCCCCATATTTGGGATTTGCCGTGGCGAACAAATTTTAAATGTAGCCATGGGCGGGAGTTTAATCATAGACATTCCTACAGACCACGATACTATTGTTAAACATCGTATCAAAGAATGGAGAAAATGTTATCATGATGTAATTGTTGAACCTGGAACAAAACTGGCTTGGGCTAGCGGTACTTTTACTGGAATTGTAAACTCCAATCACCACCAAGCCATTGATGAATTGGCGGATGTTTTTAAAGTTTCTGCCCGTGCTACTGATGGAATTATTGAAGCCATCGAATGGAAAAACCCTGAAGACAAATCATTCTTAATGGCCGTTCAGTGGCATCCCGAACGCATGAATAAAGACAATCCGCTTTCGTGGAATTTACTTGAGTTATTGCTGTACGAAGCAAAAAGATATAAGGAAGAGGATTTGGATTAAATTTTTATATCAACGCAACCTTTTATCAGTAAAATTCATCTTACTTATACTTTAAACTCCTAAAATTTAATCAAGATGAAAAAAATTACCTTATTCCTGATAACAATAATTAGTCTAAGTATTTTTTCCTGTAATAAAGAAAAAACTGATATCAACCCAATAGATGATATCAATTCAAAAATCACCAGTTTAAAATCCTTAGAAATTGTTGATGCGAATAATGAGTTTGCATTCAATATTTTTAAAAAGGTTTACGAAGGCGAAACAGAAGAAAATTTCATGATCTCGCCACTAAGTCTTTCATTGGCATTAGGTATGACTTACAACGGAGCTGATGGAGATACAAAAACAGCTTTCGAAAGTGTCTTAAACTATGACATGACAACTCTAGAAATCAATGAGTTCAACAAAAACCTCATTACAAAATTATCAAGCAATGTTGATGGCTCAATAATGAATATTGCCAATTCAATCTGGATAAATGAAAATTTCCCTGTTAAAGAAAATTTCATCCAAACCAACCAAACTTATTTTGATGCTGAGATTCAGAATCTAGATTTCTTTGACTCAAACTCAGTAAATATTATAAACAATTGGGTGTCAAACAAAACAAATCAAAAAATCCCTACCATCATTAATGAAATCAGTCCAGATGCTGCAATGTTTTTGATTAATGCTTTGTATTTCAATGCAAACTGGAAATATGAGTTTGATCCCCAAGATACACAAAACGCTATTTTTAGTACTGAATCAGAAGAAAAAAATGTGGAAATGATGACACATACTTCAACTCTTGCTTTCAC
>JAOZUV010000076.1 GCA_029938505.1 Bacteroidales bacterium
TAAATTTATGGATGAGAATGATTTATTAGAAATTCAGGGTGAAACCCAATTAATGATAGCACCAGGCTATCAGTTTAAAATGGTTGATATATTAATTACAAATTTTCATCAACCTAAGAGCACTTTACTTTTGCTAGTTTCTGCTTTTATAGGGTTGGGTTGGAAGAAAGCTTATGAATATGCTAATAAAAGTGATTTTCGTTTTTTGAGTTATGGCGATTCCTGTCTTTTCTTTAAATAAACTGTAATGTTTTTGTTTAAAAAATAGAAGGACATTGAGCGACTTGTAATGAGCAAGCAGTTAAACTAAGTCAAAAAGGTCGTTGAGCGAAGTCGAAATGCCCTTTATATTTCCGTTTTTTTATTTAAAGCTTTTTCTAAATTTATAAAGCTGATCTATCCTATTTATAAATCCTCTATTTTTGCAAGATCAATGGATAAGAATAAAATTACCGGAATTGTTTTGGCGGGAGGCAAGAGTCGCCGCATGGGAACCGAAAAGGGGTTGCTGAAGTTTGGTGGCAAGCATTTAATTGAACATGCCATTGCTGTTCTTGAAAAAGTATGTGGTCAGATTATCATCATTGAAAATTCGGATACTTATGATTTTTTAGGTTATGATGTGATTGCAGATATCATACCGAATTCTGGTCCTATGGTTGGTATTTATACAGGACTAATGAATTCTAAAACTGAGTTGAACTTGGTGCTTTCCTGTGATATGCCTTTTATTTCAGAAGAAACATTAAAGTATCTGGTAAGTAATATTAAAGATTTTGATGTAGTTGTTCCTTGGCATGGAGAGCAAAAATTGGAACCCATGTGTGCCCTTTATCATAAAAATACGATTCCTGTTTTTGAGCAGTTTATTCAAAGTGATAATTATAAAATCCAGGATGTTTATTCTCAATTAAAAACCAATAAATTATTTATATCGGCAGATTTGGATTTTTATAAATCTCATTTGTTTGACAATTTAAATTCCAAAGAGGAATTTGAAAAAGCTAGTCAGTATTTGGACGAAGTTTTGCCCCAATGGAACCAACTTATTTTAATTGCGGGTACTGGACGAGATGTTGGGAAAACAACATTGGCTTGTAAGCTTATCGAACAAACAAGCAAAAATCAGGATGTGATTGGACTAAAGATCTCCCCTCACATACATTCACAAAACGAAAATGAAAAACTTCTTTTTGCAACTGGTAATTATTCCATATTTCACGAAAGTGATAAGCAAACAGACAAAGATAGTTCGCGGATGTTAAGAGCTGGAGCGAAACAGGTTTTCTATATCCAATCCGAAGACGAATACATTGGCGATGCTTTTCAAAAACTCACAAAAGAAATTCAAAATGATTTACCCATTATTTGCGAGTCGGGAGGCCTGAGGAATTTTGTGATCCCGTCTGCATTTCTAATCTGCAATAAAAAAGGAAATACAGTTTTTAAAGAAAAACAATTGCCTTTAATTCCTAAAGCAAGCTGTATTCTTCAGTTTAATAATCAGGGATTTGATTTTGATGTTTCTGGAATTAAATTTGAGAATGGGGAATGGAAGTATAAATAAAAGTTCCCTGAGCGGAGTCGAAGGGAACATAATAAGTCAACGTTTCGGCTACGCTCAACGTGCAATTCTGTGATCTAATCAAATTTCCATTCAGGAAGAACACACTTTTCTGATATTTCAGCTAGCACTTTTTCAAAATCCACTAAGCCATCTTGCATAACTTTTGAGTTATCCTGATGACAAGTTAAACAAGATCCAACGGTTAAAATTGCTTGTTGTTCTTTACGACTAAAAGGACGCATATTTGTTCGGGTGGCTCTTAACTGATTTGGTTCTTCCATGAATCCTATCCATGCATCTTCAGGCAAACAATCGTTTTTATTATTGGCAAAACGTTGTTTGAAAATCCATTGACCTTTCCTGTCTGTAATCTGATAATCAAGTTTTCCTCTTCCATATCCTATGGCTATAGGATCATTATGGCAGGATTTACAACTTCTTCCTTTTGCCATTGTGGTATGTGCATTGGCTGGAGCATATAAACGCATAAAAATTTCTTTTTTGTTGCCCGAATAACTTCCTTTATCAATACTCAAAATCATGCCTGGTGCAAAAGTTAAAACCTTTTTTTGTTGATCTTTTGTTTGTTCGATCCCTAAGGTAGGAGGGTCGGCAAAATACTGACCTGCATATTCAACCCAAGCACCTCTAATCATTTTGTTATCCAGCAAATCATATGATTCAGTTTCTGCTTCAAAAGCATTATGACAGCCGATGCATTGTGGTACCCATGCTGAATGGCAACTTCCGCAAGTTAAATTATTATGTGCAACACCTTTGGTGCAAACACTGTTTGGAGAATTTAGATTTAAAATTTTTCCACTGCTTTTCGATATCAATTTCGGTAGTCCATTTTCATTGATAAATGAATTTGGAATAGCTTTTCCGCTTTTTGCGATAGACAGAAAATTCTCCTGATTATATTTCTTTGTTTCAATGATTTTCTGATTTTCGAAATCGAGTTCACTTTTGTGAATTGTCTTAGCTTCACCCTCAAAATGGCAATCCTCGCAAGCCACCTGCATTTGGCTCTCTTTATGGGCATGAAGTGTTCCATCCCCCATGGTCTCGTAAGAGGTATGGCAATCTATGCATAGCATTCCTGCTTGATGATGTACATCCTGCTTGATTTTTTCGAATACTCGTTTGTCTTCAAGAATGACATATCTATCATCATTTTTAACGTCATTTTCTTTCAGTTGAGTTTCATGCCAACCTTTGTAATTGGTGGAAATGCGTCCTGAGCGACTGTGACATCCGAAACAATGATCATCTGTAATATTTAAAGATAAGCTTGGGTGATATTTATATTTAATTGAATCGGGCTGATAATTTTTTAAAGCATTTAATTCTGCCAATGCATCTTTCGAATAACTTAAATGACAGGCATTGCAACCACCCCCTCTTGTTAATTGGGTGATTTCTCCGCTTTCAACTTTTGGATTTCCTAAATGGCAGGCAGCACATAAATCACGTAAATGATTATCGGCAGCAGTTTGTCTTAAATCCTCAATATGAAAATATCCATCCGGGATATCAAGTTCATCAAATACAAAACGATCCACGCTAATGATTCCACTCATGGTACTCATGATACTTTTGTGAATTCGATTGCTAATATCGGTATGGCAATTAGTTGTACCACAACTTCTATTGGCATCTGATAAATTTCCGGGAATTAAAATCATTCCTTGATGCGATTGATCTTTATCTGCACTAAAAGGATTCCCATGATGACAGCTCACACAGCCGATGGCATTTGGATCGTGAGCGGGAGAAAAGCCTTGCATCCCATCATGACAAAGTAAACAGCTTTCGCGTTTGTTTAAAGTCTGTGGTATTTGAGAGACATCTTTAAGTATGGGATCTGATTTTAAAACCGAATGAGTAAAAGGTGTTTTGGCTTCCCAAAATTCCCAACGCCATTGCCAGTTTTCTCCTCTAAAAAAGTAACCAATAATTGTTAAAATTAGATAAGCTAAGAAGAGGATAAAAAATATTTTCCGAGTGATTTGTGCCCCTTGTTTTTTGATGTATGGGAAATAATAAATTGCAACTAATAAAAGCAGAATAAAAAGCAAGGAATAAGCAGGACGTGTGAGCCAATGCAAAATTTCTTGAAATCCTACAAAATACCAAGGGCCTTTTACAATGCTGTCGAGGCCATCGTGTAATGGGGCTGTGAACAGATAACTAAAAAGCAGAGCGATAAAAATACCCGCAAGAATTGTTGTGCGTTTAGCCCAAATAGTCCGAGCATGCTCAAAAGTGATGATGGCAATAAAAATACTAGCTGTTGCTATGTGGTGAACATAAAGCAATTGGAAGTTTCCTTCGGATCCAATGAATAAATAGTTCAATAAATCACCAATCCATGGAATTCCAATAACAAGGGCTTCGATAATTCGTCGGGCTTGCATACTATCGACGTCGGCTTTGAGGATAAAGCCTGATATCATCACATAAAAAATAAAAACAATAGAAATAACGACTCGCATCCAGACGCCTTTTTTTAGGCGAAAATCTTTATTGGGTTTAAAATATTCCCATAAATGTAGAAGGGAGAAGATTAAGAAAAATTGAGCGCTCCAATAATGAATATTCCGTAAGAAACTGGCCATCGGATTGGAGATCATCAGCAAGCTTATCGAATCGTAAGGATTGTTTACATCATAGGCAATAGCCAAGAAAACCCCACTCACCGCACAAATCAGAAAATTAGCAATGCTAATCGCACCATAGGTGTCGAAAAACAAAAAGCTTTTTATTTTCTGATAGGTTTTAATCATGAGTTTAATTTTATAACAATCTTATTCATTGTCTCATCCATTTCATAATCCAAGGATTGTAGTCTTTTTATAGAGGGACCTTTTATGGGTTTTCCTTCGGCATTATATCGCGAGCCATGGCATGGGCACACAATTTCATCATCTTCAATCTGATTAATTTTGCATCCTAAATGGCTGCATCGAGCAGAGTAAATTTTTAATTCTTGTTCTGATTTATAAAAAATTACCTCATTGGAAATGCTAAGACCACTGGGGATGGCATTGCTTAATCTTAATTCCTTATTAGTTGACCCAAATCGTTTGTGGTCTTTCACCATTCGGTTCAATAAAAATAAAAGAGGCAAAAGCATTATGTACATCAGCCCTTTTATGAAGTCTTTCCGATTTAGTTTTCCGTTCATTTAATTTTGCTATGCCACAAAATTAATTATTCTGCTAACACATATATGTAATTCAATGTATTTTAGATGAATTCTATCTAAATTATCCATTTTCGCTAATCCGACGTAATAGTTGAGGTTCAAGAATCTCAATTTCTTTTCCATGCATACTAATAATTTTGTCGTCATTGAATTCTTTTATTACTCTTGAAAGGCTTTCAATGGAGATAGATGCTAGGTCAGCAAAATCTTTTCTAGACAAAGGAAATGAAAAGGCCTCTTTTTTATAGATTTGTTCTGAGAGGTACAGAATTAAATCAGCGAATCGACCGGGTATATTTTTTTGTGAGATTGAGAAAAAGCGATCGAATGATTGAATGGTTGTTTGATTAATAATGTTAATCACTTCAGCCGAAAATTTTGCATTTTCCATAGCGAATTTTCGAAACATTTCCATATCAATAAGACAAACAGTGCTTTCTTCGTAGGACACAGCAGAGTAGTGAAATATGGGGTCTCCAAACAATGATGGAAGCCCAATCAGGTTGCCCTCAGGAACGATACTTATAATAAGGTTTTTATTGTTTTTGCCTTCGATATATAATTTGAGAAGACCTTTCTTTAGGAATAAAATACTAGATGCAAAGGAACCCTGCTTGATGATGGTCTCACCTTTATTATAAACAACTTCTAAACGATTCTTGTCAACCAGCTCAAGTTCAGTAATATTTAATTTCCGAAAACAGGATGATTTATTTGTACAAACTTTACAGCTTAACGTTTTTTTTGGGATTGCCATCTAAATCTCAATTATAAATTGATGTGCAAAATTAATGTATTTTTAATAAATTTATTGTTTTATATCAAGTTTTATTTGACGTAATACCGATTTATAGTTGATTAAATGCATCCTTATTATATCAATGGTATGAGTAGGAAAAGTACTTTTGTTTTATATTATATAGAAGTATGTAAATATATAGCTATGAAAAATTGGAGTGATGAAGGTAAGCTAATAAACATCGATAATAGCCATATTTATAGCAAGTTTAAAAGAAATAATATTTAAAAACGAATAAATGAAAACCAGAAGAGATTTTATTAAAATATCAGCTCTGGGTACAGTCGGTGCCGCATTAACGGCCAGTGCATTTTCAAGCGTAAATGCAGCTTCAATATTTTCCACGAAGGAAATTAAACCTTTGGATGATAGTGAATTTGTCAGAACTCCAACTTATTGTGAGGTTTGTTTTTGGAAATGTGCAGGTTGGACTTATACTACTAAGCAGGGAGATATTACAAAAATTCTTGGGAATGAAGATGATCCACATTGTAATGGCCGTTTATGCCCTAGAGGTACCGGTGGTGTTGGGATGTATGCTGACAAAGATCGTTTGAAAACTCCTTTGATTCGTGTGAAAAAAGAAGATGGTAAATCTGTTTTCAGGGAAGCTAGTTGGGAAGAAGCTCTGGATCTCATTGCAGATAATATGAAAAAATTGCAGAAAGAGCATGGTCCTGAATGTTTGGCTTTATTTTCACATGGAACAGGTGGGTCTATGATGGGTCATCTTGTTAAGGCATACGGTTCATCAAATATTACTGCTCCTTCATTTGCTCAATGTCGGGGCCCACGTGAGGTAGCTTTTACTGCCACATTTGGCGAAGATGTCAGTTCACCAGAAAGAACAGATATTAGGGATACAAAATGTCTGGTTTTGATTGGATCTCATATTGGTGAAAATATGCACAATGGACAGATACAGGAAATGTCGGAAGCTATTGATCGCGGAGCTACTATTATTACCGTTGACCCTAGATTTAGTACGGCTGCTTCACATTCAAAATACTGGTTGCCTATTAAGCCTGCAACTGATATTGCCTTATTATTAGCATGGGCTCATGTAATTATACATGAAGAACTTTATGATAAGTCTTATGTTGAAAAATATGCTTTTGGCTTTGAAGAACTGAAAGCTTATGTGAAAAATAAAACTCCTGAATGGGCTTATGGTATCACAACCATTAAACCAGATATTATCAGAAAAACTGCTCATGAAATGGCTGCAGCCTCACCTTCTGTAATCGTTCATCCGGGGAGACATGTTACTTGGTATGGAGATGATACTCAACGCTCAAGAGCGATTGCTATTTTGAATGCGTTACTGGGTTCATGGGGCCGAAGGGGAGGTTTTTATTATCCTGAAAAAGTACATTTACCAAATTATCCGCATCCGCCCTATCCCAAGCCAAAAAGAACTTGGAAAGATGCTTATCCGCCCGGTAAATACAATTTGGTTTCAGAAGTCTTATCAACAGGCGTTTGTGATGCCACCATTCCAAATCCTGATTTGAGTTGTCAATTGCGGGGATGGATTGTGTATGGCACGAATCTTATGGCCTCATTGCCTGATCAGAAAAAGACATTGGAGGCGATAAATAATCTCGATTTTTTGGTTGTTGTTGATACCATGCCGATGGATATAACCGGATATGCAGATGTAGTACTTCCTGAATGTACGTATCTTGAGCGATATGATGTGGTACGTTCTTCTCCACATCGTGAACCTTATCTTGCTTTACGTATGCCGGCAGTTGAACCAAAGTATAATTCAAAACCCAATTGGTGGATTGCTAAACAATTAGGCGAAAGATTGGGTCTTGATGATTATTTTAAATGGAATAATATTGAAGAAATGTTGGATTGGCAGTTGAAAGAAGTAGGGTCTTCTTTAGAAGAAATGAAGCGTATTGGAGTGAAAAAATTTAATCGAGAATATAATGATCTTTATATGCTAGAAAATTTGATTGATTATGAGTTTTCCACGAATACGAAAAAAATAGAACTTTATTCCACAGAGCTTCAAATGGAAGGATTTGATCCTATGCCCAAATATACTCATCATCCTGAACCTCCGCAAGGGTATTATCGGTTAAATTACGGTAGGGCTCCTATGCATACTTTTAGCCGTACAGCCAATAATCCGAATTTGACTGATCTTATGAATGAAAATGCGCTATGGGTAAATCCCAAAGTAGCTAAATTATGGGATCTTAAAAAAGATCAATATGTATGGCTGAAAAATCAGGACGGTAAAACTTCTACTTTCCCAATAAAAGTAAGGGTAACCGAAAGAATCAGGTGGGATTCAGTTTATATGGTTCATGGATTTGGACACATTAACAAAAACCTTAAAAAAGCCTATGGTCGTGGTGCTAGCGATTCGGAATTGATTACTAATGTTATGATGGATCCAATTATGGGAGGTACTGGAATGAGAGGTAATTTCGTGACTTTTCTAACTGAAGATCCAGGAAAGGAAATTGAATCATGAGGTATGCAATGGCTATTGACACTAAAAAGTGTGTCGGGTG